>JAQSVY010000375.1 GCA_029266935.1 Burkholderiales bacterium | reverse complement strand
AGCACCCCGTACCAGATCGGGTTGATGCCCAGGTGCGCCATGGCCGGCAGGATCACCGGCGTGGTGATGAGGATGATGGCGATGGTCTCGAGGAACATGCCGAGCACGAATATCAGCGCCATGATCGCGACCAGGAAGCCGAGCTGGCCGATCTCGCTCGCCACCACGAGCTGCACGATCTCGTGCGGGATGCGCAGCTTGGTGAGCACGAAGCCGAACACCGAAGCCCCGGCGAGGATCATGAAGAGCATCGCCGAGGTGCGGCTCGCATCGAGCGCCGAGCCCCAGATCTCGCGCCAGCCGATGGTGCCGTAGACGACGACGCCCACGGCGAGCGCGAGAACGGCGCCGGCGGCGGCCGCCTCCGTGGCGGTGAACACCCCCGCGTACATGCCGCCCAGGACCAGCACCGGCAGCGAGAGCGCCCACACCGACTTGCGCAGCGCCGCGAGCGCCTCGGGGAGCGACGCGCGCGGCTCGCGCCGCACGCGGCGGCCGAGCGCGCTCGTGCCCATCGTCCAGACGGCGAACAGGCCCGCCATCAGCAGCCCCGGCACGATGCCGGCCATGAAAAGCGCGCCGATGGAGGTGTCGCTCACCACGCCGTAGAGCACCATCGGCCCCGAGGGCGGGATGAGGATGCCCAGCGTGCCGCCGGCGGCGACCAGGCCATAGGCGGCGCTCGGCGGGTAGCCGAAGCGGATCATCTGCGGGATGGCGACCGAGCCGATGGTGAGCGCGGTGGCGACGCTCGAGCCCGAAATGGCGGCGAACAGCGTGCATGCGAGCACGGTGGCGATGCCCACGCCGCCGGGCAGGTGGCGCGTCAGCGTGTAGGCTGTGGACCGAGCCGAGCTCGCCCTGCGTGGCGACGAGCAGCGCGCCCCCGTAGAGCATCAGCCCCGCGTACACCGGCATGCCGGTGAAAAGCAGCAGCACCAGCCCGGCGAGGATCAGGACGAGCGTCATTCCGGCCGCGTCACGCCCGCGTGCGGCTCCTCGGCGGGCGGCTCGCCGGCGGCGAGGCGCGCGAGCGACTCGAGGGCGACCAGCGCCATCATTGCGCCGCCCAGCGGCAGCGCGAGCTGCACCCAGAACACGGGGATCTCCACGTTGCCCTCGGCGACGATGCCGAGGCTGCGGGAGAACATCGCCGTGCTCCAGCCGTTCGCCGCCAGCACCAGCCCGGCTGTGAGCGCGGCGAGCGCCGCCCAGGCGTTCGCCCAGGGCCGCGAGCGCGGCGAGAGCCGCGAAGCGAGGAGGTCCACGCTGATGTGCTCGCCGCGGCGCAGCACCTGCGCGGCGGCGAGCATGACGATGCCGACCAGCAGGAAGCCGACCGCGTCGTCCACCCAGGCCGGCGGGCGGTTGAACGCGTAGCGCATCACCACCGCCCAGGCGATGAGCGCGAGCGACACGAGCAGCCCCGCCGCCGAGAGCGCGGCCGCCGCCGCCGAGAGCGCGGCCGCGGCGCGCGTGAGCGCGCCGAGCAGGCGCGCGGCGAGCGCGAGGGCGCGCCTCAGAGGTTGCGCATCATCTCGATCAGGCGCGCGCCGTCGGGGCTCGCCTCGATGAAGGCCTTGATCACCGCGGGCTGCATGGCGTCGGCCATCACCTTCTCCTGCGCCTTGGTGAGCACGGTGACGTTCATGCCCTTGTCGCGCAGCACCTTGACGTCCTCCTCGGGAATGCCGTCCGAGGGAGGAATGGCGCGGTCCTCGGCCTTCGTCGCGGCGGCCTGGATGGCGTTGCGCAGGTCGGCCGGCAGGCCCTTCCACCACGCCGGGTTCACGATCAGGTTGTCGTAGGCGAGGATGATGTTGGAGGCGACGCCGAACTTCTGCACCTCGTAGAACTTGCGGCTGTTGGCGGCCTTGACGCCAGTGAAGCCGGCGTCGATGACGCCGGTCTGCAGCGCCTGGTACACCTCGGGCGCCGGCATCGGCGAGGGCGCGGCGCCCATCGCCTCGAGCCCTGCGTCGAAGAGCTTCGACAGGCCGCGCACCTTCACGCCCTTGAAGTCCGCCGGCGTGACCAGCGCCTTCTTCGCCGAGGTGAAGATGCCGTCATTCGCGTCCATCAGCCAGGCAATGTTGAGCACGCCCTTGTCGGCCATCTTCGCGTCGAGCATCTTCTGCGCTTGCGAGCCGCGGAAGGCGTGCATCTTCTTCACCGAGCTCATGAAGTAGGGGATCACCGTGACGTTCATCTCCGGGATGGTGCCGCCCCACTGGAACGAGAGCACCGCCGCCGACTCGATCTTGCCGCCGGCGACCGCGGCGTGGTGCTGCGCGGGCTTGAAGAGCTGCGCCGCGCCGAAGATCTGCACCTCCACCTTGCCCCCGGTGCCGGCCTTCACGTCGGCGGCGAACTGCTCCAGGTTCTTCGCCGAGTGGTGCGCCGGCGGGAACTGGTGCGACAGGCGCATGGTGTAGTCGGCGGCGAACACGGACACCGAAAAGCAGGCTGCGGTGATGGCAAGAAATGCGCGTTCCATGTTCTCTCCCTGGGGATTGGTGGCCCCATTCTAAATGGGGACGTACCCCATTTACCCGTTTACATTTTGAGGGCGGCGGGGAGCCACAGGGCGAGCGCGGGGAAGGCGATGAGCAGGCCCACCAGCACGAAGTCGGCGGCGAGGAAGGGCAGCGTGCCCTTGTAGATGCGCCCCACCGGGATGTCGGGGTTCTGCGCCTGG
>JAQSVY010000374.1 GCA_029266935.1 Burkholderiales bacterium | reverse complement strand
CCGAGGATGAATGACGGCCCGGCGTAGGTGCCGAGGTCGACCTGGCGGCCGACCATCTGCTGCATGGTGATGTTGCCCGAGGGCACGGCGAACTCCTCGGCCTTGATGCCGTGCTTCTCCAGCGCGCCCGAGCGCAGCAGGTAGTACGTCGGCATGCCCCACATGTTGGTCTGGTAGCCCTGACGGAGGGTTGCGGCCTGGGCGAC
The DNA here is from genome assembly GCA_029266935.1 of Burkholderiales bacterium. GTDB lineage: Bacteria > Pseudomonadota > Gammaproteobacteria > Burkholderiales > SG8-39 > SCGC-AG-212-J23. The sequence goes on along the minus strand of JAQSVY010000374.1, from coordinate 2,436 downwards.
CGCGGGTTGAATCACCCCGGTGAGAGCGGCCGCGCCGGTGGCGGCCAGGAAATCGCGCCTTTTCATGTCTCCTCCTCCTGTCTGGTGAGATGGGCGATGAGGCTCTTCTGCTGCTCGAGAAATTCTACGCTCAGCGGGTCGCGCGGCCGCGGCAGCCGGATGCCGACCACGGCCTTGACCCGCCCCGGGTGCGGCGTCATCACCACCACCCGGTCGGCAAGGTAGACCGCCTCCGCGACGTTGTGCGTGACGTAGACGATGGTCTTCCGCGTGGTTCGCCAGACCTCGGCGAGCAGGCGCTGCATCTCCTCGCGGGTGAGGGCGGCGATGGCGACGCGCTGCTGCATGCCGCCCGAGAGGTGGTGCGGATGGGCGCCGGCGAACTTCTCCAGCTTCACCAGCCGCAGCTGCGCGAGCGCAACTCTCTCGCGCTCCTCCTTCGCCACGCCCTTCATCTCCAGGCCGAAGGCGACGTTGCCGAGCGCGGTGCGCCAGGGGAAGAGCTGCGCGAAGTCCTGGAAGACGATGCCGCGGTCCAGCCCCTGCCCGCTCACCGGGCGGCCGGCGACGCGGATCTCGCCCGCGCTGGGCGGGAAGAAACCGGCGATCATGTTGAGCAGCGTGGTCTTGCCGCAGCCGCTCGGCCCGACCAGGCACACGAACTCCGATTCGGCGGCGCTGAAGCTCGCCTTGTCCACGGCGAGCACCTTGCCGTGTGGCGTGTCGTACTCGAGGCTGACCTCGGTGACGTGGATCACGCCTTGACGTTCCTCACCATGCCCCAGCGCAGCACCGTCGAGCGCTCGAGCGAGCCGAACACCAGGCGCTCGAACACGAAGCCGATCGCGCCGATCACGGCGAGCGAGGCGAGCATGATGTCGGCGTTGAGGAATTCCTTGGCATCGAAGATCACCCAGCCCAGGCCGAAGGCGGAAGCCGCGAGCATCTCGGCGCCCACCACCGCAATCCAGGCGCGCTGGAAGGCGAGGCGCAGGCCGGTGATGATGAAAGGCGAGGCACCCGGTACCACCACCTTCCAGAACATCGCGCCGCCGTTCGCGCCCATCGCGCCGGCGGCGCGCAGCCACAGCGGGTTCACCGCTCGCGCGCCGGTCCAGGTATTGATGACCATCGGGAAAGTCGCGGCGTAGAACACGACCAGGATGGTGGCGGTATTGCCCAGCCCGAACCACAGGATGAACACCGGCGCCCAGGCGAGCGAGGGAATCGGCATGAGCGCGCTCACCAGCGGCAGAAAGAAGCGCTCGACCGGGCGGAAGCGCGCCATGAGAAAGCCGAGCACCAGCCCGGTCGCCGCCGCGAGCGCAAGGCCGCAGAACACGCGGAAGAGCGTGTTCAGCGCATGGCGGCCCATCGTCCCGTCGCCCAGCATCGCCCACAGGGTCTTCCCAACAACGAGGAAGATGCCGACCGAAAGAACGGATTTCATGCCGCCATCATTCCCCAGCGCACCACGGTGTAGCGCTCGATCGGCTGGAACACGAGCTTCTCGAGGCCCAGACCGATGGCGCCGATCACGGCGATGCCGGCGAGCATCGCGTCGGTGTTGAGGAACTCGCGCGCGCCGAAGATGAGCCAGCCCAGGCCCCATTGCACGGCGGCGAGCATCTCGACGGCGACCAGGATGCGCCAGGCCTGCGCGAGCCCGAGGCGCAGGCCGGTGAGGATGTAGGGCAGCGCGCCGGGCAGGATCACGTGGCGGAAGAGCCGCCGGCCGTCGGCGCCCATCGTCTGCGCGGCGCGGATCCAGATCTCCTTTACCGCCTTCACTCCGGTCCAGCTGTTCTGGATGATGGGGAAGGCGGCGACGAAGGCGACCAGCACGATCGAGCCGGTGTCGCCCAGCCCGAACCACAGCAGGAAGAGCGGCGCGTACGCGAGCCCCGGAATCGGCGCGCCGATGCTCACCAGCGGCAGAAGAAGGTCCTCGGCGCGCCGCGAGCGCCCCATGGCGATGCCGATGGCGACGCCGGCGAGCGCGGCAATGACGAAGCCGGCGGCCAGGCGCGCCAGCGTCTCGGCGGCGTGGTGCGGCAGGATGCCCTCGAGGGTGAGGCGCCAGAGCGTTGCCGCTACGGTCTCGAGCGAAGGGAAGAGGCGCGGCGGAAAGGCGCCCGAACAGGCAACGATCTCCCAGATCGCGCCTACGACGAGGAAGGGAACGACGGTTTTCAGACTTTCCTGAGCGCCTTGAGGATCCGCTCGGGCGTGAAAGGCATCGCCGTGACGCGCGCCCCGAGCGGCGCGAGCGCGTCGTTGACCGCGTTCATCACTGCGCCTGGCGCGCCGGCGGTCCCGGCCTCGCCCACCCCCTTGGCGCCGAGCTGCGACTGGCGCGTCGGCGTCTCGACGTGCGCGCAGACGATGTCGGGCATCTCGCCCGACATCGGCACGAGGTAGTCGGCCATGTTGCCG
>JAQSVY010000177.1 GCA_029266935.1 Burkholderiales bacterium | reverse complement strand
CGCCGTTCGCCGCCGCCATGGGCAGGATCTCGACCTCGGCCTGGCGCTTGACGAGGTTGTACATCGGCTGCAGGAGCTGCAGCCGCGCCCAGCCGCGCAGTTCCTGGATGTCGATCGCCTGCTGCGTCATCCAGGCGGAATGGTTGGACAGTCCCGGATAAAGGACCTTGCCAGCGCGCACCAGGTCCTCCAGCCCGCGCAGCGTCTCCTCGATCGGCGTGTGCGGATCGGTCTGGTGCAGGAACAGCACCTCGACGCGGTCGGTGCCGAGGCGCTTCAGGCTCGCCTCGACGGCGCGCGTCATGTGCCGGCGCGAGCCGCCGCGGGCGTTGATGTCCGGTCCGGAGGGGTTGTAGCACTTGGTGGTGATGACGAGCTCGTCGCGGTGGCCGCGCGTCAGCTCGCCGAGGATCTGCTCGGAGCGCCCCTTGTTGTACTGATCGGCACAGTCGAAGAAGTTGATGCCGGCCTCGCGGCAGGCGCGGTACATCTTCGCCGATTCGCTCTCGTCGGCATCGCCGCCGAAGGACATGGTGCCGAGGCACAGGCGAGAGACCCGCACCCCGGTGCGGCCAAGCAGTCGATGTTGCATTTGCCGGAGTTTAGCGCTTGACCTCCATCAAGACCCGGCCGAGCGCCGCTGGCCGATAATAGCGTTCCCCATGAAAGGCAAATTCCGTCCGACCCCGAAGGGCCGGGGCGTCGACCCGCAGGCTGTGCAGGAGGTGCGTGCCCTTCTCGAAGAGGAACGCCGGCGGACCGGCGTGGCGCCTCTGCGCGCCGACCTGCTGATCGAGAATCTGCACCGGATCAACGACCGCCACGGCCACCTGCCGGCCCGCCACCTCGCGGCGCTCGCGCAGGAGATGCGCCTCGCCCTCACCGAGGTCTACGAAGTGGCGACCTTCTATCACCACTTCGAGGTGGTGAAGGAAGGCGAGGCCTTGCCGCCGAAGCTGACCGTGCGGGTGTGCGACTCCATTTCCTGCGAGCTGGCTGGTTCTGAGGCGCTTCTCCGCAAATTGCCTTCCATCCTGGGGAAGGACGTGCGGGTCCTGCATGCGCCCTGCGTCGGGCGCTGCGAAGTCGCGCCTTGCGTGGTGGTGGGTCAGAACCCCATCGGCAATGCCACGCCGGATTCGGTCAGGCAGGCCGTTTCCCGGAAAGAAACCGCCCCGGAGAAGATCCGCTACATCGACTTCGGCCAGTACCGAAAGCTCGGCGGCTACACGCTGATCCGCGACTGCCTCGCGGGCCAGCGCACGCGCGAGGAGCTCACCAAGATCATGGAGGATTCGGGACTGCGCGGCTTGGGCGGCGCCGGCTTTCCGGCCGGCCGCAAGTGGCGCCTGGTCGCCGCCGAGCCGGCGCCGCGCCTCATGGCGGTCAACATCGACGAGGGGGAGCCGGGAACCTTCAAGGACCGCTGGTATCTCGAGCGCGACCCGCACCGCTTCCTGGAGGGCATGCTGGTCGCCGCCTGGGCGGCGGGCGTGGGCGAGATCTGGATCTACCTGCGTGATGAATATGCTGCCTGCAGAAAGATTCTGGAAACGGAATTGAAAAAGCTGAAAGACCAACAACCTTGCCCCCTCCCGCCTATCCACCTGCGCCGCGGCGCGGGCGCGTACATCTGCGGCGAGGAGTCGGCGATGATCGAGTCGATCGAGGGCAAGCGCGGCATGCCGCGCTTGCGCCCGCCGTACGTGGCGCAGGTCGGCCTCTTCGGGCGCCCGACCCTCGAGCACAACATGGAAACGGTGTACTGGGTGCGCGAGATCGTGGAGAAGGGGCCGCAGTGGTTCGCCGCGCAGGGCAGAAATGGCAGGAAGGGCCTGCGCTCGTTCTCGGTCTCCGGCCGCGTGAAGAAGCCCGGGGTCCATCTCGCCCCTGCCGGCATCACCGTCGCTGAGTTAATTAATGAATATTGCGGCGGCATGCTCGACGGGCACGAGTTCTACGCGTACCTGCCGGGGGGCGCCTCGGGCGGCATCCTGCCCGCCACGAAGCGCGACATTCCCCTCGACTTCGACACCTTGCAGCCGCACGGGTGCTTCATCGGCTCGGCAGCCGTAGTGATCCTGAGCGATCGAGACAAGGCTGCAAAGGCAGCGGTGAACCTGATGAAGTTCTTCCACGACGAGTCCTGCGGCAAGTGCACGCCCTGCCGCGTCGGCACCGGCAAGGCGGTGGCGCTCATGGAAGAGGCGAAATGGAACCAGCCGCTGCTGACTGAGCTCTCACAAGTGATGATGGACGCTTCGATCTGTGGCCTGGGGCAGGCGGCGCCCAATCCCGCGTTGAGCGTGATGAGATATTTTCCGCACGAGGTGTCGTGATGGAGCGCGTCACAAACCAGCAGCTCGCCATGATGCCGATCGAGTTCAAGCTGAACGGCCAGACCGTCGTCGGCCGGCCCGACGAGCCGATCATCGAGACCGCGAAGAAGCACGGCGTGGAGATTCCGCACCTGTGCCACGGTGGTAACCAGCGCTCGGACGGCAACTGCCGCTCCTGCGTGGTCGAGATCAAGGGCGAGCGCACGCTCGCGCCCTCGTGCTGCCGCTTCCCGGCGGCAGGCATGGAAGTCACGACCAACTCGGCCCGCGCGCTCGCCTCGCAGAAGATGGTGCTCGAGCTGCTGCTCTCGGATATGCCCGAGCAGGACTACACGCTCGATAACAAGCTGAAGAACTGGGCGAAGCGGATGGGGGTAGTCGACAAACCTCGATTCCCCCGGAGAGAGCAACCCAGGTCAGACCTGTCCCATCCGGCGATCGCAGTGAATCTCGACGCCTGCATCCAGTGCACCCGCTGCGTGCGCGCCTGCCGCGAGGTGCAGGTGAACGACGTCATCGGCTATGCCCACCGCGGCGACCGCTCGGTGCCGGTGTTCGACTTCGACGACCCGATGGGCGAGTCGACCTGCGTCGCCTGCGGCGAGTGCGTGCAGGCCTGCCCGACCGGCGCGCTCATGCCGGCGCGCGGTGTCGGCCTGCAGAAGGCCGACAAGACCGTCGACTCGGTGTGTCCGTTCTGCGGCGTCGGGTGCCTGCTCACCTACCACGTCAAGGACAACAAGATACTCTTCGTGAACGGCAAGGACGGCCCGTCGAACGAGGGCCGCCTGTGCGTGAAAGGCCGCTATGGCTTCGACTACGCGCACCACCCGCACCGGCTCACCAAGCCGCTGATCAGGAAGCCGGGCTTCCCGAAAACGGCCGATTTCAAGGTCGATCCCGCGAACTGGTCCTCGGTCTTCCGCGAGGCAACGTGGGGAGAGGCTCTCGAGCTGGCCGCTTCCGGACTGGGAAAAATTCGTGACGAAGACAAATTCGCCCTGGCGGGCTTTGGCTCGGCGAAGGGCTCGAACGAGGAGGCCTATCTTTTCCAGAAGCTGGTGCGCACCGGCTTCGGCACCAACAACGTCGACCACTGCACGCGCCTTTGCCATGCCTCCTCGGTGGCGGCGCTGCTCGAAGGCGTGGGCTCGGGCGCGGTGTCGAACCAGGTGAACGACGTGCTGCGCGCCGAAGTGGTGTTCCTGATCGGCGCCAATCCGACCTCCAACCACCCGGTCGCCGCCACCTGGATGAAGAACGCCGCCGAGCGCGGCGTGAAACTGATCGTCGCCGACCCGCGGCGCACCGACCTCGCGCGCCACTGCACGCACTTCCTGCAGTTCAAGCCCGACACGGATGTCGCCCTCCTGAACGCGATGATCCATACGATCATCGACGAAGGGCTGGCCAATGAAGCTTTCATCCGGGACAGGACTTCTGGATATGAGGCGCTCAAGGAGAACTCGAAAGGCTTCTCGCCCGAGGCGATGGCGCCGGTGTGCGGCATCCCGGCGCAGACCATCCGCGAGGTGGCGCGCCTGTTCGCCTCCTCGAAGGGCTCGATGATCCTCTGGGGCATGGGCATCAGTCAGCACGTGCACGGCACCGACAATGCACGCTGCCTGATCGCGCTGACGCTGATGACGGGCCAGATCGGCCGGCCGGGCACCGGGCTGCACCCGCTGCGCGGCCAGAACAACGTGCAAGGGGCCTCGGACTCGGGCCTCATCCCGATGATGTACCCCGACTACCAGCGCGTGAACACCGACGAGGCGAACCAGCGCTTCGAGAAGTACTGGGGCGCTCCTCTCGACAAGAAGCCCGGGCTGACGGTGGTCGAGATCATGAACGCCGCCTACGACGGGAAGATCCGCGGCATGTACGTCATGGGCGAGAACCCGGCGATGTCGGATCCCGACGTCGAGCACGCGCGCGCGGC
>JAQSVY010000176.1 GCA_029266935.1 Burkholderiales bacterium | reverse complement strand
ATCAGCAGCACGCGGTTCCTGTAAACAGCGGCGACGCGGGCCTCCGGCGTGAGGATGCCGACCAGGTTGAGCGGATCGGCGGCGCTCAGCAGCACCAGCTCGCCCGGCTTGTCGAGCTTGCGCACCGCGCGCAGCCTGCCCACGGCGTCGGGCGCGGCGAACTGCTCGCCGCCGAAGCCGGCGACGAAGCGCCCGCCGCGGATCTCGCCACGCGCCTCGAGGCGGCGGAAGACGCGCACCAGCTCCCGCCACGGCGGCAGCTGCGACTCGCGCTGCAGGACGCCGCGGAACACGACACCATAGCGCTTCAGCAGGGTCCTGGCGACGCTTTCGAAAGAACCTTCATTCGAAGCGGAATCGAAAAGCGACCAGCGTCCAGCCTGCTCCACTCTGCCGCGGCGCTTCTCCGGCGCTGCGAGCAGCGCACGCAGGCCGGCAAAGCTGTCGGCGGTGACGACGCCCGCACCTGCAAGCTCGGCGAGCGCGCGTTCGAGGAACGCGGGGAGGAGCCCAGTCGCCGAGGCAAGCTCGCGGAAGAAGGATGCGCCGCGCTTCTCCAGCCTTTGGCGGACTGCCTGCGCTTCCGATGAAAGATCGACAGATTGAGAAGCGGTCTTCCACGCGCCGAGGTGCTCGCGCAGGAGCAGCGCCACCGGCGAAGTGCGCAGCGGCGCCTTGGCGCCCGGGGTGAGGCGGCCCCAGGCGACGCGGCCGCTGACGCAAAGGCTGTCGAGCTGCTCGGCGCCATAGTCGGCCACGCGCGCCGGCAGCACGTCGTGCTCCCATGCCGCAGCCGCCACCTCGAAGCCTTCGAGCTGCTCCACGGCCGCGGCGAGGCCTTCGATGCCGCGCAGCTGGTCCTCGCCGGCCACGTGCTGCCAGTGCGTGAGGAAGCGCAGGAATTCGGCAGCGCTGACCGGCTCTATTTCCGATCTCAATTTATTGAGCGTGTAACGGTGGATGCGCGCCAGCAGCCGCCGGTCGCACCATTCGAGCGGCTCGGTGCCCGGCGTAAACCTGCCGCGAAGGACGCGCCCCTGGCCTTCGAGGGCTAGCAATTCCGGGGTTTCCGGAGATTCAATAGGCCCCAACACCTCGAGCCGACTGGCGAGCAACTCGATAGGGTCGTCGTTGACCCTCTCCAGCGCCAACCACTTCCCTTCGCGCCACACGGCTCTTTCACCGAGCTCGCTCAGAAGAGCTCGCCAACGCGTCGCCAGCTCCCGTTCCTCGATGTAGCCCGCGACGATCAGCGCGTCGTACATCTCGTCGGTCGTATTGGCGACCGGCCACGCTTCCTTGCGTACGCGCTCGATCGCGGCCGGGTCGAGCGCGCCGAGGTCCTCCGCGCTGCGCACTTCGGTGGCGCGCCGCGTGTACACCGCGCGGGTGCGGCGCTCTTCCAGCGGCGCGTCGTCGAGGAACGTGTAGACCGCCGAGTTCAGAAGCTCGTGGCTGAAGACCGAAGGCTCGGGCGTGTCGCGGCAGACGAAGCGGATCTCGCCGTCGAACAGCCGCTTCAGCACCTTCTCGAGCGCCGGCAGATCCATGGCCTCTTCGAGCGAGTCGCGCATCGCCTGCTCGACCAGGGGATGACTCGGGATCTCGCGTGCGCCGCGGACATTCTCCTGGCAGGCGACGGCGTCGGGAAAGGCCGCCTGCAGCAGGTCCTCGGCGTACATGCGCTGCAGCTGGTTCGGGACCTTGCCGCCGCCGCGATTGCGCGGCACCGCTAGCGCGAGCGTCGTGCTCCAGCGCCAGCGCGTCTCGAAGATGGGCGAGTCGAGCACGGCCTGCATCAGCGTCTCGCGCACGGTGTTCGGATGCAGGTAGCGCAGCACCTCCTCCAGCGGGAAGGAGTGCGAGGCGCCGAGCGAGAGGATGATGCCTTCCTCGGTCGCCGCCGCCTGCAGCTCGAAGTTGAAGCCCTGGCAGAACTTCTTGCGCAGCGCCAGGCCCCAGGCGCGGTTGACGCGGCTGCCGAAGGGCGCATGCAGCACGAGCTGCATGCCGCCCGACTCGTCGAAGAAACGCTCGAGCGCCACCATGTCCATGGTTGGCACGACGCCGAGCGCGCGGCGGCCCTGGTCCAGATATTCAAGGATCTGCTGACTCGCCGACTCCGGGAGCCGGTAGTCCTCCAGCAATACTTCCGGGCTCGCTTCGCGCCGGAGCTTCGAGACCGCGGCGCTCATTTCGTCGCTGCGCGCGGGCGCCTCGCCGAGCCAGAACGGCATGGAGGGCGGCTGGCCCTGCGCGTCGGCGACGCGCACCACGCCGTTGCCGATGCGCTGGATGCGCCAGGAGGTGTTGCCGAGCTGGAACACGTCGCCCGGCAGCGATTCGATGGCGAAGTCCTCGTTCAGCGTGCCGATGAAGTGCCCTTCGGGCTCGAGCAGCACGCGATAGTCGAACACCTCTGGAATCGCGCCGCCGTTCATGATCGCGGTCATGCGCGAGCCTTTGCGGCTTCTCAGCCTCTTATTCAGGGAGTCGTGGTGAAGCAATGCCCCCCTGCGCCCACGGCGTGTGGCATAGCCGCGCGCGAGCATCTCGACCACATCGAGATACTGCTCCTTCTCGAGGTTGCGGTACGGGTACGCGGCCTTGAAGAGCTGGAAGAGCGCTTCTTCTTCCCACTCGCCCTGCGCGGCGGTCTCGGCGACGATCTGCTGCGCGAGCACGTCGAGCGGCTTGTCGGGAACGCTGACGCGGTCGAGCTCGCCGTCGTACACCGCGCGCACCATCGCCGCGCATTCGACGAGGTCGTCGCGGGTGAGCGGGAAGACGCGGCCCTTCGGCAGCCCGCCGACCGTATGCCCCGAGCGCCCGACGCGCTGCAACAGCGTGGCGATGCGATGCGGCGAGGAGATCTGGCACACGAGATCGACGTGGCCGATGTCGATGCCGAGCTCGAGCGACGCCGTCGCCACGAGCACCTTGAGCCTGCCCTCCTTCAGCCGCTGCTCCGCGTCGAGCCGCGCCTCCTTGGCGAGGCTGCCGTGGTGCGCCGCCACGACTTCGCCGCCCAGCCGCTCCGAGAGCTGGTGCGCCATGCGCTCCGCGAGGCGGCGCGTATTGACCGTGATGAGGGTCGTGCGGTGCTCCTCGATGAGCGCGACCAAGCGCGCGTAGATTTCCTTCCACACCTCGCCCGACATGACCGCCTCGAGCGGCGATTCCGGGACTTCCACCGCCAGGTCGATCGCGCGCTTGTGGCCTTTGTCGACGACGCAGCATTCCCCGGTCGGAACGAGGAATTTCGCAACCTCGGCTATCGGATTCTGCGTCGCCGAAAGGCCGATGCGCTGCAGCTTACGGCCGCACACGTGGTCCAGGCGCTCGAGCGACAGCGCGAGGTGCGCGCCGCGGCGCGACTGCAGCACCGCATGGATCTCGTCCACGATCACCACCTGCGCGGTCTTCAGCATCGCGCGCGAGCGCTCGGCCGTGAGCAGCAGGTAGAGCGACTCCGGGGTCGTGACCAGGATGTGCGGCGGCGTCTTCAGCATCGCCGCGCGCTCGTTCTGGGGGGTGTCACTGGAACGCACTGCTGCGGTGATCTTTACCTCTGGGCAGAGCGCATGGATCTCTCGCCGTGGCTCCGCCAAATTCTTGTGAATATCCGCTGAGAGGGCTTTCAAGGGCGACACGTAGATGACCCGCACCTCGTCCGGCAGGCCATGCTCGAGGCCCTCGCGCAGGAGCTGGTCGATCGAGGTCAGGAAGGCGGCCAGGGTCTTCCCGGAGCCCGTGGGCGCCGCGATGAGCGTATGGTTGCCGGAACGGATGGCGCGCCAGCCTTCGATTTGCGCCTCGGTTGGCGCCGCGAAGCGGCTGGACCACCACTTCCGGATTACGGGATGGAAATCCAAGGGTAGCAAGCTGTCCATTTTGACATTAGATTCCGCCATTCATTCATGCACCTCAGAGAGCTCAAAGCAAAGGCGCACAAGCTCGAGCCGGTGGTCATCATCGGCGCCAAGGGCCTGACCGAAGAGGTGCTGGCCGAGATTGAGCGGGCCGGTCGGGAAGGGCGACATCGAGACCGTGGTCGCGGGCTTCACCGACCACTACGGCCGCCTGATGGGCAAGCGCTTCGACGCCGAGATGTTCGTCGAGGATATCGCCAAGCATGGCGGGCACGCATGCGACTACCTTCTCACCGTCGACATGGAGATGGACCCGGTGCCCGGCTACCGCTTCGCCAACTGGGACCTCGGCTACGGCGATTTCCATCTCGTGCCCGATCTCGCGACGCTGCGCGTCGCGAGCTGGCTGGAGAAGAGCGCGCTCGTCCTATGCGACGTGAAGAGCGAGAAGACGCACGACTACGTCGCCGTCGCGCCGCGCAGCATCCTGCGCCGGCAGATCGATTTCACCAAGGAAAAAGGGTATCAGGCGTTTGCCGCGACCGAACTAGAGCACTACCTCTTCCGCACGCCCTACCGCGACGCCGCGCGCCAGGGCTTCCGCGACCTCGAGCCCGCGGGCTGGTATCTCGAGGACTATCACATCCTGCAGGGCACTCGCACCGAGAATTTCCACGCCGCGGCGCGCCGCCACCTCAAGCACTCGGGCGTGCCGGTCGAGACGTCCAAGGGCGAATGGGGCGCCGGGCAGCACGAGCTCAACGTGCGCTACGCCGAGGCGCTCGAGATGGCCGATCGCCATACCGTGTTCAAGCAGTGCCTGAAGGAGGTCGCCGACGCCGCCGGCATGAGCCTCACCTTCATGGCCAAGTTCGCCACCGACCGCGCGGGCTCGAGCTGCCACATCCATTTCAGCCTCTGGAAGGACGGCAGGAACGCCTTCGACAAGCAGTCGGACGTCTTCCGCTGGTTCCTCGGCGGCTGGCTCGCGCACGTGCCCGACGTGATGGTCTTCTATGCGCCGACGGTGAACTCCTACAAGCGCTACGTCGACGCCTCGTGGGCCCCGACGCGGCTCGCCTGGAGCAACGACAACCGCACCGCCGGCTTCCGCGTCGTCGGCACCGGCTCGGCGACGCGCATCGAGTGTCGCATCCCGGGCGCCGACTGCAATCCGTACCTTGCGCTTGCCGCCTCGCTTGCCTCTGGGTTGGAAGGCATAAAAAAGCAAATCGCCCCTCCAGAAGCGTTCGTCGGCGACATCTACGCGGCCAAGGACCTGCCTCGCGTTCCATATTCTTTGAAAGGCGCTGTCGATGCATTTGCCAAGAGCGACTTCGCCAAGCGGGCCTTCGGCGAGGAAGTCGTCGAGCACTACAGCCACTTCTACCGCACCGAGGCGGCCGCCTACGACAAGGCAGTCACCGACTGGGAGCGTGCCCGCTATTTCGAAAGAATCTGAATGAGACTGAAAGGCAAGGTTGCGCTCATCACCGGCGCCGGCAGCGGCATCGGCCGGCAATCGGCGCTCCTATTTGCGAAGGAAGGCGCCTCGGTGGTGGCGGTCGACGTGAACGAGCAGGCGGCGCGCGACACCGCTGGTTCCATTGAAAATGCCCTGCCAATCCACGCCGACGTCTCGAAAGCTCGCGATTGCGAGCGCATGGTCGCGGAGGCGGAAAAGCGGTTCGGCAGGCTCGACGTGCTCTTCAACAACGCCGGGATCATGCACGCCAAAGACGACGACGCCATGTCGACCGACGAGGCGGT
>JAQSVY010000175.1 GCA_029266935.1 Burkholderiales bacterium | reverse complement strand
CGTGGGTCGGCGGCTTAAGCGGTGCGTAGAAGGCGACGCGCATCGCGGCCGACCCCGAATTTCTGCGCCAGGCGCTCGAGGTTCGCCTCCAGCGCGAACTCGCCGCGCACGCGCGCGAGGCCGGCCTCGCCGAGCGCGCGGCGGCGCGCCGGGTCGCGGAGCAGCGCCTCGAGCGCGCGCGCCAGCGCTTCGGGGTCGTTCGCGCCCACCAGGACGCCGCTCCTGCCGTCCTCGACGAGCTCCGGGATCGCCGAGACGCGCGTCGCCACGCAGGCGAGGCCCTGGCTCTGCGCCTCCATGAGCACGTTCGGAAGCCCGTCGCGATCGCCGTCCCGGGCCACCAGGCTTGCGAGGGCAAACAGATCGGCGTCGCGGTACTCGGCGAGCAGTTCTTCCTGCGTCAGCGCGCCGCGCCACTCGATGTTGTCCTGTATTCCAAGAGATCTTGCTTTTTCCCGCAGGGAGTGCCCGAGAGGACCACCACCCGCATGGACGAGCTTCCACCTCAAGCCGGCAGGCAGGTGCGCCAGCGCGTCGAGCAGAACCTCGACGCCCTTCTTCTCGACCAGGCGGCAGACCGACAGGATCCGCACGGGTTCGCCGCTGCCATCGCGCGCCGAGCCTTCAGCGCGCGCCGGCGGGAAGCGCGCGAGGTCGATGCCGTGGTAGACGAGCTCGACCCGCCCGGCGGGCGCGAGCGCCGCGAGGTGCTCGCGGTTCGTGCCGGTGCAGGTGACGAGCCACTCGCAGTCGGCGAGCTTCTCGCGTTTCTCCCAGACGGGCGTGGTCCAGATGTCCTTCGCGTGCGCAGAGCCGCTCCAGGGCAGCCCGAGCAGCGCCGCTGCGTAGCGCGTCACCGAGGCCGGCGTATGCAGGAAATGCGCGTGCAGCCGTCCGATGTCGCGGGGCAGCTCGGCGGCGAGCACCAGCGCCTGGCCGAAGCGGCGGATGCGGTTGGGGGTGGGGTCGCGCCGCAGGTCGCGGAGCCATAAGGCTCTGGCTTTTCCGTAGTTGGGATTCTTTTTTTGGGTCAACCAGGAGCGAAGAACCCGCAAAGGCTCCAGCAGCAAGTACTCCGGCAGGTACAGCACTTGCGCCTTGATCTCGCGGTGCACCGGGTGCACGCGGCCGTCGGTCGGGCGGCGCAGCGAGACGATCAGGATGTCGAGGCCGCGGCGCTCCAGGGCGGCGATCTCCTGGGCGATGAACGCCTCGGAGAGCCGTGGATACCCCTTCAGGACAAAAGCGACCCGCAATTAGCCGATACGGGACACGCTGGCCTGCTGCGCCCCTTCCTCCTCGGAAGCGATCCACGGCGCGGCGAGGCGCGAAACGTTCTTCAGGCCCTCGAGCAATCCGGGCACCACGACGTCGGAGGGGCGGTTCTGGCGCGGCAGTGCCCGCAGCGCCGCGGCCATCACGGCCGGATCGTAGGTGCCGTCGTCGGAGAGCATGCCGACCAGCCCGAGCTTGGCGGCGCGCTCGGCGCGGATGAACTGCTCCAGTCGCGGCGCGGTGCGTGGCACGATGAGCGCGCGCTTGTCGAGCGAGAGCACTTCGCAGAAGGTGTTGTAGCCGCCCATCGCCACGACGCCGGCGGCGCGCGACACCAGCGTCTCGAGCTGGCCGTGGAAGGTGATGGCATCGACGCGCTTCAACTTCGCGGCGCGGTCCATGAACTCCGCCTGCCGCTCGGGCTGCATGAAGGGCCCCAGCACCAGCAGCGCAGGATAGGGCAGCAGCGGGTCGTGCTCGTAGGCGCGAAGCACCCAGTCGATGAGCCCCTCGCCGTCGCCGCCACCGCCGGTGGTAACGAGGAGATAGGGCTTCTTGGTGATCTCGGGCATGCGCGGCGGCGCGCCGTGCGTGGGCACCTCGCGATGCAGGTAGCCGGTGTAGACCATCTTCTGGCGCACGCGCTGCGACAGCGCGATGCCTTCCAGCGGGTCGCAGATCTGCGGCAGGCCGTAGACCCAGATCTCGTGGTAGAGATCGCGCAGCGCGGGCAGCGCCTTCTTGCGCTGCCATTCGGGCTCGAGCAGGCGCGGCTCGTCCATCACGTCGCGCAGCCCGAGCACCAGGCGCGTACCGCGGCGCTTGAGCGACTTCAGCGTCTGCAGCACCTCGCCGCGCAGGCCGACCGGCTCCTTGTCGACGATGAAGATGTCCGGGTCGAACAACTCGGCGGTGTGCTGGATGATCGAGGCGCGCATCGACAGCGTCTGCTCGATATCGAGGTGCAGATTGAGGGGGGTGTACTCGCCGCTCCTCAGCTTGATGACGCCCGGCACGCGCACGAAGTCCACGCGCGCCCGGAAGTCGAAGCTGCCGATGATCGGCGAGCCCGAGAGGATCAGGACCGAGAGCTGCTTGAAATTCTCGACCAGCGAATGGGCGATCGCGCGGCAGCGGCGCAGGTGGCCGAGGCCGAAGGTGTCATGGCTGTAGATGAGTACGCGCCCATCTTTCCGCGCCGACCTCATGGACCCTCCCGTTGACAGCCCCCGGATTGTGAGCCGGGGTCCCGGGGTTGTGCAAGCCGGGGGTACGATAGCGCCATGAACGTCAGGAAATTGCTCGATCTCGGGGGCCGAATCGCTCTCGTCACCGGGGGGTCCCGAGGCCTCGGGCTGCAGATCGCCGAGGCGCTGGGCGAGATGGGAGCCCGGGTCGCCATTACCGCCCGGAAGAAAGAAGAACTGGACATTGCAGCCAAGAAACTTACCGAGTCAAAGATCGATTGTGCCGCGTTCGTCTGCGATATCGGCAGGCGCGAGGCCATCCCCGGGCTCGTGGACGCGGTGCTGGCGAAGTTCGGGAGCGTCGACATCCTGGTGAACAACGCCGGCGCGACCTGGGGCGCGCCGGCGGAAGACCATCCGCTGGAAGCCTGGGACAAGCTCGTCAACGTCAACATGACCGGCGCGTTCCTGCTCTCGCAGGCGATCGCGAAGAAGTCGATGATCCCGGCGCGCTGGGGCCGCATCATCAACGTCGCTTCGGTGGCGGGGCTGATGGGGCAAGATCCTCGCTTCGCGCCGACGGCCGCCTACACCGCCACCAAGCACGGCGTCGTCGGCCTCACGCGCCAGCTCGCGGTGGAATGGGGCGTGCACGGTATTACCGTCAACGCCATCTGCCCTGGTTTCTTCCCCTCGAAAATGACCAAAGCGACGCTCTCCACCGTCGGCGAGAAGGTGCGCGACCTCACCCCGACGCGGCGCCTGGGCAACGATGAGGACCTGAAGGGCCTAGCCGTGCTCCTCGCCTCGGAAGCCTCGCGCCACATCACCGGGCAGGCGATCGCGGTCGACGGCGGCGCCGTGATCGTATGAACGATCGACTGGCTTTCACCCGCGAATATCAGAAGAAGATCCCCTTCGTCCAGCACCTGAAGATCGTCACCGAGGCGCTGGGCCAGGGAACGGCGCGGCTCTCACTGCCGGTCGAGACCGAGTTCACGAACAGCCTGGGCACCGTGCACGGAGGCGTGATCCTGTCGCTGCTCGACGTGGCGCTGTGCACGGCGGCGCGCACGCTGCACCCGGACTCGACCGGGGTCATTACCATCGACCTTTCGACTTCATTCATCGGCGGCGGCAGCGGCGAGCGGCTATTCGCCGACGCGCGGGTGCTGAAGGACGGGCGCAGCATGAGCTTCGTCGAGGGCGAAGCGCGCAATGCGGACGGCTCGCTCGTCGCGAAGGCGATGGCGACCGTGCGGGTCAGGCTGAAGGAGAAGTAAGATGAGTTCGAATCCGTACGTGGCCGGCGCCACGACGCCCTTCAGGGGCAATTTCGTGCCGGCGGGCCGTGGCGTCCGCGCCGGGCGAGGCCTGTCCTGGGTCGGCGAGGCCTGGGATCTCTTCAAGCAGGCTGCGGGAGTGTGGATCGGCATGGTCGTCGTGATGTTCGTGATGTTTTTCGTCGCCGCCTTCATCCCGCTCGTCGGCCCGCTCGCGACGATGCTGTTCTTCCCGGTGTTCATGGGCGGCCTGATGCTCGGCTGCCGGGCGCTGGAGGAGAACCAGGAGCTCGAGTTCGCGCACCTCTTCGCCGGCTTCCGCCAGAACTTCGGCACGCTGGTCGCGGTGGGCGCGCTCTACCTTGCCGGCTACGTCGTGGTCATGCTGATCGTCGTGGTGCTCACTGGCGCAAGCATGTTCACCATGATGATGGGCATCGCCTTCCTGCTCGCCATGGGGCTAACCATCCCGCTGCTCATGGCGGTCTGGCTCGCCGCGCCGCTCGTCGTCTTCCACGACCAGGGCGCCGTCGAGGCGATGAAGGGCAGCTTCATGGGCTGCCTGAAGAACGTCCTGCCGTTCCTCGTCTATGGCGTCATCATGTTCGTGCTCGCCATCGTGGCCTCGATCCCGCTCGCCCTGGGCTGGCTGGTGCTTGGGCCAATGGTCGTCGCGAGCGTCTATACCGCCTATCGCGACATCTACTTCAGCTCTTAAGAAGTCTACGGCCGAGCCACAGCCAAACGAGGCCGGCGAGCTGCGCCGCCCAGACCATTCCGAGCGCCCACGGGTAGGCCTCGGCGGCGTATCCGGTCGCGCTCGGCGGCCACAGGTCGAGGACCAGGCCGATACCCCACTGGCCGCTGAACATACCGACGAAGCCGAAGACGTTAATGGCGGTGTTGGCGCGGCCGGACATCTCCGCCGGATAGCGGCGCGACAGGATGGCGTAGCCGAGCACCACCGCCGTGCCCGCCGCGACGAAGACGCACCACAGCAGCAAGCTTTTCAACCCCACGATGATCAGCAGGAGGCTGGCCGAGGAGAGCCCCACACCGAACAGCAGCAATGGCAATGGGCTTTTCCCACGGCGCTGCACCACGTCGGCCGCGCGGCCGAACGTCATGTAGCCCGCGATCATCGCCACGTTCACCGCGAGCAGCCCGCGCGCCACCTCCGCCTGCGAATAGCCCGCGACGTCGCGCAGCCAGGTGGCGATCCACAGCGTCTGCAGCGCCACGGCCGCGAACTGGGAGAGGCCGAGGCAGATGGCGATGCGGCGGAACGCCGGGTCGGCGAGGAGCTGGCCAAGGCCTCGCAGTAGGCCGCTCCATTCGGAGCCCCGCAGCTGCTCGTGACAGTCGCCGCGGCGCTGCGCGTTCTTCTCCGGGACCCACAGCCACAGCACGAGGCTCACCGCGAGCGTGGCCGCGACGATCAGCATGAAGGCGTCGCGCCACGGCCACACGCGCAGCAGCATCTCGAGGGGCACGGTCGCGGTCATAGCGCCCACAGCCCCCGCCGAGAAGGCGACGCCGTTCATGGTGGCGATGCGCTCGGGCGGGTACCACAGCACGAAGGCGGTGAAAGACGCCATCAGGCAGGCCGACACGCCGATGCCGATGATGGCGCGCGCGGCAATTGCCGCACCGGCCGACTCCGCGTGCGCGAACCAGGCGCCGCCCGCCGCCGCGACGAGCAGCAGCAGCGCGTTCACCTTGCGCGGCCCGAAGCGGTCGAGCAGCAGGCCAAGCGGCAGCTGGAACAGCGCGAAGGAGAAGAAGTACACGCTCGAGAGCAGCCCAAGGCCGCCAGCGGAGAGGCCGAACTCCTGCGCCAGCGTGGGCGCGAGCACCGCATTTACCATGCGGTACACGTACGACACGTAATAGCCCGCGATGAACGGGAGTGCTACCCGGAAAATAGGGGTTTTCAGGTCTTGGGGATTTCGAAGCCGCCCAGGTAGAAGCGGTTCCAGGTCGGGGTGAGGGTCAGCTCGTTGACGCAGGCGCGCGCGGGCAGCGAGGCGATGAAGCCGATGGCGCGGCCGAGGTCCTCGGGCTGCAGCATCTTCGCGCGCACTTCGGGCGTGGGCGGCACCGGCCGCTTCTCCAGGATCGGCGTCGCCGCCTCGCCGGGCAGCAGCGCCGTGGCGCGGATGCCGTTGGCGCACTCCTCCATGTTGATCGACTCGGTGAGCGCGATGACCGCGTGCTTTGTGGCGTTGTAGCCC
>JAQSVY010000174.1 GCA_029266935.1 Burkholderiales bacterium | reverse complement strand
ATGCGCTGCGAGAGCGCCATCGCCTCCTCCTGGTCGTGCGTCACGTAGATCGTGGTGATGCCGTGCGCCTCGTGCAGGCGCTTCAGCTCCTCGCGCATCTCCAGGCGCAGGCGCGCGTCCAGGTTGGAGAGCGGCTCGTCCATCAGGAACGCGCGCGGCCGGCGCACCAGCGCCCGGCCGAGCGCGACGCGCTGGCGCTGGCCGCCGGAGAGCTGCCGCGGCTTCCTTCGCAGCAGCTCGCGAAGGCCGAGGACTTCCGCCACGCGCGCCACCTCGCGCTCGATCTCGGCGCGCGGCGTGCCGCGCACGCGCAGCGGAAAGGCGATGTTGTCGCCCACGGAGAGGTGCGGATACAGCGCGTAGCTCTGGAACACCATGGCGACGTCGCGCGCGCCCGGCGCGAGCGCGTCGACGCGCTGGTCGTCGAAGTAGAGCGCGCCCGAGCTCGGCGCCTCGACGCCGGCGACGAGGTTGAGCAGCGTCGACTTGCCGCAGCCGCTGGGGCCGACGAAGGTGAAGAACTCGCCGTCCGCGATCTCGAGCTCGAGCGGCGCGAGCACCGCCTGCGCGTCGAAGCGCTTGGCGAGCCGCTCGAAGCGGATGCGCGCCATCAGCCTTTCACCGCGCCCGCGGTGAGCCCCTCGACGATGCGCCGCTGGAAAGCGAACGCGAGCGCCACCACCGGCAGCGTCGCCACCACCGAGGCGGCGGCGATCTCGCCGTAGGGCACCTCGTGCAGCCCGGGGAAGAGCGCGATGCCCACCGGCAGCGTGCGCGAGGCCTCCGTGGCGGTGAAGGCGAGAGCGAACAGGAACTCGTTCCAGGCGAAGATGAAGACGAGCAGCGCCGCGGCGAGCATGCCGGGGGCGGCGAGGGGCAGCACCACGCGCCAGAGCGCGCCGAGGGCGCTGCAGCCGTCGACCCGCGCCGCGACGTAGAGCTCGCGCGGCAGGGCGTCGAAGAAGCTCGCGAGCAGCCACACCGCGAGCGGCAGCGAGAAGGTGCAGTAGGTGAGCACCAGGGCCGCCAGCGTGTCGCGCAGGCCGAGCGCGCTGAGCAGCAGGAAGAGCGGGCTCACCGTAGCGATCGGCGGGAACATCGAGATCGCGAGCACTACGCCGAGCACCGCGGCGCGGCCGCGCACGCGCAGCATCGACAGCGCATAGGCGGCGAGCGCGCCGAGGGCGAGCGCGAGCGCGGTGGTGCAGGCGGCGACGATGGCGCTGTTCGCGACGATGCGCGCGAGCGGATGCCCGGCGAAGATGGCCACGTAGTGCTCGGCGCTCGGCCGCGAGGGCAGCAGCGGCGGCAGCGAGACGAGTTCCGCCGCGGGCTTGAGCGAGGTCACCACCTGCCACAGGAAGGGCGCCAGACAGTAGGCGGCGAGCAGGGCGAGCGCCAGGACCCTCATTGCAGAATCCTTCTCAGCAGAAAGACATAGGCGCCGGCGATCAGCGCCACGCAGGCGAATACGCTGACGGCGAGCGCCGAGCCGTAGCCGAACTCGAGCGACTGGAACAGCATCTTGTAGGTGTAGATCGACAGCGTCTCGGTGCTGTCGGCGGGGCCGCCGCCCGTGAGGACGTAGATCGCGTCGAAGACGCGGAAGGCGTCGATGGTGCGGAAGAGGAGCGCCACCAGGATCATCGGGGCGAGGAGCGGCAGCGTGATCCGCCGCAGCACCGTCCAGCGCGAGGCGCCGTCGACCGCGGCGGCGCGGTACAGGTCCTGCGGAATCGACTGCAGCCCGGCGATGAGCAGCAGGGCGACGAACGGCGTCGACTTCCACACGTCCATCAGGACCGCGGCGTTGAGCGCCCAGGCCGGGCTGCCGAGCCAGTTCACCTGCGCCCCGAGAACATAGTTGAGAACGCCGATGTCGGGCTCGAACATCCATTCCCACATGCGCGCCGACACCGCGGTCGGCACCGCCCAGGGCAGCAGGATGATGCCGTAGAGCGCGGCGCGGCCGCGAAACGGGCGCTGCAGCGCGAGCGCAAAGGCGAGCCCGAGCACGAGCTCGAGCGACACCGAGACCGCCACGAAGTACGCCGTGTTGCCGAGCGCGTTCCAGAAGCGCTCGTCGGCCGCGAGGCGCGCGTAGTTGTCGAGGCCGGTGAAGCTGGGCGGCGCCGGGTCGAGCAGCGAGCGCCGCTCCAGGCTCAGCCATACGACGTGTGCCAGCGGATAGACGGTGACGATGCCCAGCAGGAGCGCAGCGGGCGCGAGATAGCGCCAGGGCTGCTCGCGCTCAGTCCGCACCGAGGATCGCCTCGATTCTTCGCTGCGCATGGGCGAGCGCCGCCTGCGGCGTCCTCAGCCCCGAAATCGCGGCGCTGAAGTCGCTCTGCAGCACCTGCGAGACGCGCACGTACTGCGGCGTCACCGGCCGCGGCCGCGCTGCGGCGAACACGCGTGCGAGCCGGCCGACGAAGGGCTGCGTCGCGAGCAGCTCCGCGTCGCGATAGAGCGCAGGGCGCGCCGGCTGGAAGCCGTAGGCGACGGCGAGCCGCCTCTGGGCTTTTTCCCCCGTCAGGAACTTCACCAACGCCTTCGACTCCTCCTGGTGCAAAGAAGCGGCATTCACCGCGAGCTGCCAGCCCCCGAGCGTGGGCGCCGAGCGTCCGTCCGGAAAGCGCGGCAGCTCGGCGATGCCCACCTTGCCGTGCACGCGGGAGGACGGGTCCTGGAACGCGCGCCAGGCGTAGGGCCAGTTGCGCAGGAATAGCGCCCGGCCCTGGCCGAAGAGGTGGCGGCTCGGCTCCTCGGTGGCGGTAGTGACCGACGCTGGGGTGACGCGGTAGCGGTGCACGAGGTCGGTCATCAGCGCGAGCGCCTCGCGGTTCTGCGGGCTGTCGAGAACGACGCGGCCGTCCGCGAGCACGGCGCCGCCGTTGCTGTGCAGGTACTCCAGGGCGTTGCACACCAGGCCTTCGTACTGCTTGCCCTGCCAGACGAAGCCGTGCATTCCCGGCACGCGCCCGGCGACTTCGCGCGCGACGCCGACGAGATCGTGCCAGGTCTCGGGCGGCGCGAGCCCGTATTTCTCGAGGAGGTCTTTGCGGTAGTAAAGCAGACCGGCGTCGACGAACCACGGCAGCGCGTACGCCTTGCCTTCCCAGGTCACTGCCTCGGCGGGGCCGTCGAAAAAGGCGCCCGGCTCCAGCGCCCCGAGCTCGCGCAGCCAGCCGGCGCGCGCGAAGCCGGCGACCCAGATGATGTCGACCGCGAGCACATCGAACGCCTCGGAGCGCGCCTGCAGGTTGATGGCGTAGAACTGGTGCTGCTCGTCGCTCGAGGCGGGCAGCGTCTCCTCGCGCACCGCGACGCCGGGATGCGCGCGCTCGAACTCGTCGATCAGCGCGCGCAGCGCGCGCGGATCGCCGAAAAGCTTGCCGTGCTTGAAGACGAGCGTCGTCGCGCCGCGCTCGCGCGCCGGCCGCCCGCAGCCCGCGAGCGCCGCGGCGCCGAGCGTCGCGATGAAGCGGCGGCGCGAGAGCATGCGGAATTATGCGATGTGCCGCGCGCGCGGGTCGAGGAGATCACCGAGCGCCTGCGGCGGACGCATCCCGAGGTCGATCCTCAGGGGACCGACCCACGCGTATTTCCATAGGGCCCTCGCGCGTGCCCACGATCGCCTTGATGGGGAGGTGGTCGGAGGCCCGCACGGCGAGCGGCGAGCGGTGCGCGCCGAAGGCGAGCAGCGCGTGGCGCGGCCGCACCCACACGCGGTCGAGCGCGAAGAGCGGCCAGCGCGACGGGAAGGTGCGCTCGGCGGGCGAGTGCCCGAAGAGCTCGTGCAGCCAGCGCAGCGGCCGGCCGAGCGGCAGCCACTCGTTGATGTCGCCGAGCACCACGACCCTTTCGCTCGCCGGCGTCTCTTTCAGGAGGGACAGGATCTTCTTCACCTGGTAGCGGCGCTCGGCGGGCCTGAGGCCGAGGTGCGTGACGATGACGCGCACCGTCTCGCCTTCGACGTCGAGGTCGACGTCGAGCGCGGTGCGCGGCTCGTGCCGCGGCCAGCTGTAGTCGTGCGTGCGCACCGCGAGCACCTTGCGGCGCGTGAGCAGCGCGTTGCCCACGTGGCGGTCGTGCCACAGGTGGTCCGGTCCCGCGATCGCCGTCATGTTCAGCGCTTCGCGCAGCGTCTCGAGGCCGAAGACTTCCTGCAGGCCGATGGTGTCGCAGCCGAGCTCGGCCATCACCCCGGCGATGCGCCGCGCATCGCGCGCGCCGTCGTGGCCGACGCAGCCGTGCAGGTTGTAGCTCGCGATGCGCAGGCACTCGGGCCCGAGCTGCTCCTCGAGCGCGCGCCAGTTAGCGAGGCTCGC
>JAQSVY010000173.1 GCA_029266935.1 Burkholderiales bacterium | reverse complement strand
TGGGTTACGGTCGCCGTGGCGCCGCTCGTGGCCTCCACGGACTGGGCCTTGATCTCCCAGATGGTGTTCGAGCACAGCGAATCGCCCGTGACCGCGCCGGCGACGCCGAATTGCTGCTGCTGCTGGGCCGCGCAGCCGAGGTCTTCGGGGTTAGTCAGGACGAGGTTCTGGTTCTTGATCGGCTTCACCGTCACGCAGGTCGGCTGGGCGGGGGCTGCGGCATCCGGCCCGAGGAGCTTGGTGGTGAACTCCGGGACGCCGTCTCCGGTAACGTCGGTGCAAAGGGTATTGGGGGCGCCGCAGGGGTTGATCACGGCGTTGGCCGGATCGGATATGAACTGCGGCGTGCTCAGGACTACCTCGATCGCATGCTGGGAGGCATTGAGCGCCTCGCTTTTCCATTGCATGTTGCCGACCACCTTGAGATTCGTCTTCGCGGTGCTGAGCGAGCTCACCGCGAACAGGGTGAGGAGCACGAGCATGATCAGCGCTATGACCAGCGTCGTGCCGCGTTGGCGGTGCATCGGGGTCGTCACGGTGTGTCCCTTCTTCCGGCCGGGTTGGCGATCCTCACCAGGCTGCTGTAGACGTGGCGGCGAAAGCCCTGGCCCGGGGCGATCTGGATCTCGTTGCCGGCGGCGTCGTTGCCCATGTGATAAGTCTTGGTGTCGACGTAATTCGGCGACGTCTCGAGATTGCGCGCGAGCAGATGGAATTGCACCGTCACCACGTTCATCCAGCTCGGGAGGGGGGTCGGTGCTGCGATCGGGTAGGTGCTGGGATCGGCGACATAGGCGTCGGGCACGCCGTCGCTGTCCCCATCGATCCCGTACTGCAACTGGAACTCCTCGATGCCTTCGACGAGCGGCACGGTGTCCCAGCCGGCGCCGGTGAGCTCCAGGCGCTTCAGCGTCGGCACGTTCTGCCCCGCGCCGTTGTCGTTGCTGACGAAATAGATGCGCACCAGGTACTCGCGCTTTCCAGCCGGGTCCGCGGCGTCGCAGTTCTTTTTCTGCCGGTCGAAGAGTCCCGCGGTGCCTTCCAATCCGAGCTTGTGCTGCACTGCCTGCGTACTGCACAGCGAGGCCTGGACATACGGCTTGCCGTTGACGGCGGCATCGCAGCCGGCGACGCCGGCGACGCAGGTGCGCGCGCGGCGGATGACAACGACATCGGTATTCGGCCTGAGATTCGCGAGGACGCACGTCGTGGCCGCGAGGCCGGTGCCGTTGTCGTAGCCCTGGATGTGCACGGGCATCCACGCGTTCCAGTTCGCGACGGTAAGCGAGCAAGGGTCGGCCGGGAGCGCGCCCGGCGCGGGAATGGACCCGTGGTCGAGCTCCCCGTAGAACCCCGCCAAGCGCAGATCCTCGGAAAGCAGCTCAGTGGCGTAGCGGCCGTTCTCGATCTGGCGGCTGGTGCGCTCCACTTCATTGCGCGCCGCGCTGGTGTTGACGAAGACCACCAGCACGCCGGACAGGATCATGAGGCCGAGCGTGATCGACACCAGCAGCTCGACGAGGGAAAGACCCGTTTGTCTGGAGCGCAGCGTCATGGCGTCACGCAAAGGCCGGTGGCCGGGTCGTTTTGCAGGCAGCCGATGGTGATGCGCGCGATCATGGCGCGGCGCGTGCGGTCGTCCACGGCCGCCGCCTGGCCGCAGGTCGTCGCCCCCGGGGCAACCGTCGGGCGCAAGCCCTGCCACGCGACGGCGACAACGATCTCGCGCGGCATGACGGCGACCGGGTTGGTGATGCAGCCGCGCGCCCCATTCATCGCGCCGAGCTGCTGGGCACCGCCGGCCTTGGTCTCTGAAGCGCCGAACAGCGCATTGTTCCATTCGCACTTGTCTTTCTCCGCGACGTCGACGAGCGCGGAGCAATCCATGTCGGCAGTGCCGAGCGGGGCGCCGACGGCGGTGACGTAGCCGTCGGCCTTCTTGCGGTTGGCGTTGACCCGGTCGACCATGTCCTGCAGCAGCACGATGGCCTGCGCACGCTGGTACGCCTCGACCTCGGCCAGCTGCATCTGCGACTGGATGCCCGCTGTCCCGAGCAGGCCGACGGTGAGGACGAAGATCGCCACCAGCACTTCCAGCATGCTGACACCGCAAGCTCGCCGCGGGGCGGGCAGCGTGGGCAAGGACGTTTTCAGCATGCTGCCGCCTTCGTGTGCGCGCGCCCGCTCAGGTCGATGCTGATGCAGCGCTTGGTCACGGTCGTGCCGGTGACGGAAAGCTCGAAGGGGTCCACGACCCCGTTCAGCCGTCCGCTGCCCCGGTACACGACGCTCGCCGGTCCGTCGATGCTGATATTGGGTATCGGATCTTGGGTACGGATTGGAATCATGTTGCCGCCGGGGTCGGTATAGGTGATGTTCCAGCCCTTCGTCCATGCTCCTGCCACGGGGGTAATCGTGACGGTGGTATTGCGGGTGATCGCCTCGTTGCGTGCCAGCACCAGTGTGGAAAAGACATCGAAGCTCGTCGTCTTTACGCGCTGGTTCCGGATGAACTTGCCTAAGCTCGGCAGCCCTGCCGCCATCAGCACGGCGAGGATCGTAATGACGATCAGGAGCTCCGGAAGGGTGAAGCCGCGGGCGGTGCGCATTACCAGCCCGTCTTGCCGTCGCGGGTCTTCGCGCCGGTGTGGGTGAGCGTGAGCACGCCGTCGGGCTCCTGAACGCTGTTGGCGATCGGCGTGGCGATGATGGTGTAGCTGGGCGGCGTGGTTGCCACGTCGCCGTTCGCAGCGTTCTTGACCGTGAGGGTGTAGCGGGTGGCCACATCGGGCAGCAGGCTGACGCTGAGGTCCGCGAGGGCGGTCGGCCCGACGGCGTAGTTGCGCGCATCGAGCAGGTACTGCGCCTGTTTGTCTGCGATCTGCAGCATCGCCGACTGCGCCGCGGCGCGCGAGCCCTTGCGGATCTGGCCTTGATAGGTCGGATAGCCGATCGCCACGAGGATCGCCACCACCGCGACGACGATCAGCAGCTCGATCAGCGTGAATCCCCTTGCGATGCGCATGTATCCCCCTTGGCTCTCGATGCTATTGAGGCCGCGGCCCGAGCGGCAACAGCCGGCGACCGGCGGCGCTAAAGGCAGCCCGAACGGCGTGAAACACCGCAGCAAGCGTGGAGTCCGTCACGCGCGGGAAGGCGGGAAAGGCCCTGTCGTATAATGCGAGCCTTCCCGTCCGTACCGCTGGTGTAGCTCAGTTGGTAGAGCAACTGATTCGTAATCAGTAGGTCGCCCGTTCGAGTCGGGCCACCAGCACCAAGGAAGGCCCGCTCGGAAATGGCCGGCACCATCCTCATCGTCGACGACGACCAGAGCATCCGCGAGCTGCTGAGCCTGCACCTGAGCGCGGCGGGCTATGAGGTGCACGTCGCCGCCGACGCGATCAGCGCCGGCTACATGGTGCTGCGCAGCCCGCCCGACCTGATCATCTCCGACGTCAACATGCCGCACATGGACGGCTTCGAATTCGTCGCGGCGCTAAAGGCCGACAAGTCGCTGCCCGACATCCCGGTAATCTTCCTGACCTCGCTCGAGGAGGGTGACCGTCGCGGCAAGAACCTCGGTGCAGTCGGCTACCTCACCAAGCCGGTGCGCGCGGACTACCTCCTCACTATGGTCGCCAAGCACGTTGCCGGCGGCGCCCACCCCATCGGCTAGTCCCTAAGGGCAGCTCCTTAGTTCGCTGCCGTTCATCTGCCGGGCGACTTTCGCGAGCTGGCGCTCGAGTGCCGGGTCCACGCCGCTTACCTGCAGCCAGACCTTCGGCACCGCGGTCTCGCGCTGGCCGACCTGGGCCGTGCGCACGCCCTGCTCGCGCAGCGCGGCGAGCCTCGCCTGGGCAGCCTCTTCGGTGCGAAAGACGCCGAGCGAGAGCGACCAGCGCAGCGGCCCTTCCTCCTGCATGATGAAGTAGTCGCCGATGCCCAGTCCCTTGAGCTCGGCGGCCTTCCTCAGCGCGCCCTGGCGATTCGTCTGCGAGGGAATGAAGACCCACCAGCCTGCGGTCTCCTCGATACGCCGCTGCGCGAGGCGCGGGCCGAGGGCGAGCGGCTCGAGCGCTTTCTCGGCCTGCGCCGCGTCGGCGAGCGTGAAGCTGCCCCATTCGATGCACTTGAGCGATACCGTGGGGGGCGGCGGCACAGCCGCCGCGTTCTCCGGCTCGATCTGGCGCGCGAGCGGCGCCGGGTCAGCCGCCGTCTCACGCGGCGAGAGGCGCGACCAGGCGAAGAAGCCGGCGTTCGCGAGCAGCAGGAGCAGGAAAAGGACCCTCACAGGGTAGATGAGCGCGCGACCTTCTCGCTCTGCGCGATGTGCGCCAGGCCGTCGAGCACCAGGTTCTCGACGTAGCGCCGCGGCATCGAAAGCTGGTCGACGAGCACCCGTCCGGCGCCGCCGGCGACGATGCATAACGGCGTGCCGCCCATGTCGCGGAACACGCGGTACATGCGCTCGACCGCGCCCGCCTGCGCGTGGCGGCAGCCGGTCTCGATCGCATCCACGGTGTTGCGCGGCGCCTCGCGGTAGGCGCCTTCCTGGATCGGCAGGCGGCCGGTGTGCTCGTGCAGCACGAAGCGCATCAGCTCTACGCCCGGAAGGATGGCGCCGCCGAGGAAGACGCCGTCGCCGGAGAGCATGTCCACGGTGGTGGCCGTGCCGGCGTTGACCACCAGGCTCGGGCCGTTGTGCAGGGCGCG
>JAQSVY010000172.1 GCA_029266935.1 Burkholderiales bacterium | reverse complement strand
TGCGAGTGCTGGTGGTCGAGGACGACCCCATGATCGGGCGCGCCGTGGTCAACGGCATGCGGGGCGCCGGCTACGCGGTGGACTGGGTGCGCGACGGCGCGGCGGCGGAGCTCGCGCTCGGCCAGGGCGCCTACGACCTGGCGCTGCTCGACTTCGGCCTGCCGAAGAAGGACGGCCTGGAGGTGCTCAAGTGGCTGCGCCGCTCGCGGCGCGACCTGCCGGTACTCGTGATCACGGCGCGGGACTCGGTGGCCGACCGCGTCGCCGGCCTCGACGTTGGCGCGGACGACTACCTCGTCAAGCCCTTCGATCTCGACGAGCTCCTCGCCAGGGCCCGCGCGGTGATCCGCCGGCGCTCCGGGCGCGCGAGCCCGGAGATCGCGCACGGCGTCCTGGTGCTCGACCCGGTGCACCGCAGGGTGACGTTCCGCGGCGCGCCAGTCGAGCTCTCCGCGCGCGAATTCGCGGTGCTCGAGGTGCTCATGCAGGAGCCCGGCGCCGTGGTATCGCGCGAGAAGCTCGAGGACGCGGTCTACGGCTGGGGCTCGGAAGTCGGCAGCAATACTGTGGAAGTGCACCTGCACCACCTGCGGCGTAAGCTCGATCCCCGGCTGATCCGCAACGTGCGCGGCGTCGGCTATCGCATCGCGCTCGTCGAGTGAAGTCGCTACGGACGAACCTCGTCCTGTGGCTGACGGGGGCGCTCGGGCTGGGAATCGCGGCGGTGCTCGCCGTCACCTACAGCTTCGCGCTGCACCAGTTCGGCGCCATCCTAGACCAGGAGCTCATACAGATCGCGCAGGCAGTGCACCTGCGCGAGGATTGGCGCGACGTGGGCGGTGCGCGCATTGCACGCGAGGACGTCGCCTTCGCGGTACGCGCCTATGACGACGGCGGCAAGCTGTACTTCGAGAGTGGCCTGCCGGCGCTGCCGCTCGAGGCGCCGCAGACCTTCGACCCAGGGTTCACCCGAGTCGAGTCCGTCGATGGCCCCTGGCGCGTCTACACCCATGTCGTGCCCGAAGGCGTGGTGCAGGTGGGACAGCCCGAGGCAGTGCGTGAGGCGCTGGCGCGAGAGCTGGCGCTGAACATCGTGCTGCCGCTGCTGCTGCTGGTGCCGGTGTTCGCGCTGCTCGTCGGCTGGGTGCTGCGGCGCGGGCTGGCGCCGCTCGAGCACACCTCGCAGTCGGTGGGCGACCGCGACGCATCGCGCCTCGATGCCATCCCCACCGGATCGGTGCCGCGCGAACTGCTGCCGCTGGTCGAGCAGATCAACGCACTGCTCGCGCGCCTGGCGGTCACCCTCGAGGCGCAGCGGCGCTTCATCGCCGACGCGGCGCACGAGCTGCGCTCGCCGGTGGGCGCGCTCGCGCTGCAGGCGCAGCTCGCCGAGCGCACGCAGCACCCTGCGGCGCGCCGGGCGGCCTTCGCCGAGCTCGGGCGCGGCATCGAGCGCACTGAGCGCCTCGTGCAGCAGCTCCTCGACCTCGCGCGGCTCGAGCCGGGCGTCCCCGGCCCCGGCAGCGCCACCGTCGACGTCGCCCGCCTCGCGCGCGAGGTGGTCGGCGAGTTCGCCGCGCAGGCGGACGAGCGCGGCGTCGACCTCGGTGCCGAGGCTGCCGAGCCGGCGCGCCTTTCCGGCAACGAGGCCGAGCTGCGCTCGCTCCTCGCCAACCTCGTCGACAACGCGCTGCGCTACGCGCCGCGCGAAAGCCAGGTGACGGTGAAGGTAGGAAACGCCGGGGCGGCGGTCGAGATCGAGGTCGTGGACGCGGGGCCGGGCATCCCGCCGGCGCAGCGCAACCGTGTCCTGCAGCGCTTCCAGCGCCTCGAAGGCGATGGCACTTCCGGCAGCGGGCTCGGGCTGGCGATCGTCAGGGCCATCGTCGAGCGTCACCGTGGCGAGATCGTCCTCGCCGACGCAAGCCCGGGCGGCATGCCGTCTG
The DNA here is from genome assembly GCA_029266935.1 of Burkholderiales bacterium. GTDB lineage: Bacteria > Pseudomonadota > Gammaproteobacteria > Burkholderiales > SG8-39 > SCGC-AG-212-J23. The sequence goes on along the minus strand of JAQSVY010000172.1, from coordinate 4,925 downwards.
GCCTCGCGGTGCGCGTGACGCTGCCCGCCTGAGCGAGGCGAGCCGCTGTAGCCGCGGGGGCGCGCGCGACGGCCAAGCCAGGGATACGGCACGGCGCGTGATGCCCCGAAACGAAAAAAGGGGAGACTTTCCGGGACATCACGCGCGCGCCGGTCCTCCTCCACCCCAACCGCCCCCAGCATGCCCGCCCGCGACTTAAGTGAGCCTTAAGCGCGCGCGGTTCTCCTCGCTCACCTGCGAGTTGAGCGTCCAGAAGTCATAGAGGATGCCGACGAGGAAAAGGCCGCCGGTGAGCAGGTACAGGATGCCGGTCAGCCACTTGCCCATGTAGAAGCGGTGGATGCCGAACAGGCCGAGGAAGGTGAGCAGGATCCACGCGGCGTTGTAGCTGATCGCGCCCGGCGCGAAGCGAAGCTCGGCGGTGCGCTCCATCCAGGGAATCAGGAAGACGTCGATCAGCCAGCCGATGCCGAGCAGGCCGAGGGTGAAGAACCAGATCGTGCCGCTCACCGGGCGGCCGAAGTAGAAGCGGTGCGAGGTAGCCGATCAGCTTGCTGTGCGTGTCCGCGCGAGTTTCCATCAGCAAACAAATGTTATCTCGCCCGCGGCGGGAATTTGACCTTCGCCATGCCCGCCCGGCAGGGCAAAGTGGCGCCCATGCTGTGGAAGCTGCGCATCTTCTGGTACCGCCTGGACAAGGCCGCCCTCGCCTTTGTGGCCTTCTTCGGCCTGGTGATCGGCGCGCTCGCCTTCGCCACCGGCATCGTGTTCATGCAGCGCGAGGCCGAGCAGCTACGCAAGCGGGAGTTCCATGCCCGCAGCCTCGATTGCCTGGCGCGCAACGTCTACTACGAGGCGCGCGGGGAGCCGGTCGCCGGCCAGTACGCCGTCGCCGAGGTCACCATGAATCGCAGGGCCCACCGCCGTTACCCCAATACCGTGTGCGAGGTCGTGTACCAGAAGAGCGCCTTCTCCTGGACCGACTTCAGCCTGGTGCTGGAAGAGCCGCGCGGCGACGAGTGGGATCGGGCACGGCGCATCGCCGAGGCGGTGTACTACGGCAAGCGCCTGCCGACCCTGAAGGGCGCCATCTTCTACCACGCCACCTACGTCCAGCCCGACTGGTCGCACGAGCGCCAGCGCATCGGGCGCATCGGGCGTCACGTCTTCTACCGGTAAAGCCGCGCCGGGTTGTCCGAGAGGATGGCGCGGATCGCCGCCGCGTCAGGGACGGCCTCGAACAGCACCTCCAGCAGCACGCCGACGTCGACGTCGCGATAGGGCAGCAGGGCATCGCCGTGCACCTGCCGCCCCGAGTGGAAGCCGATGTGGGGCCAGTCCGATCCCCATACCAGGCGCTGCGGCGCCGCGCTCACAAGCGCCTGCATGAACGGAATCGCATCGCGCAGCCGCCCGCTCGTGCGCGTGATGCGGTCGGCGCCGGCGAGCTTGGCCCACATGTGCTCCTGCCGCATCAGCCGCAGCAGGGCCTGGAAACCCGGCTGCGCGATGCCAGCGGACGCGTCGGGAAGCCCCATGTGGTCGATCACCACGTTCACGCGGCAGCGTTGCAGCAGCGGCTCCAGCGCCTGGAGTGTCGCGCCGTCGGCGAACACCTGCAGATGCCAGCCAAGCGGGGCGCACAACCGCTCGTAGTCGCCGACCAGCTTCGCCGGATCGTCGCTGTAGCGAGAGCGCATCGTGACCAGGTTGAGGCGTAAGCCTCGGATGCCGGCGGTGTGCAGATTCTCCAGTTCATTCACCTCTGAATCTGGAGAGACGACGGCAATCCCCCGCCCGCGCTCGCCGAGCTCGGCCAGCGCCGCCAGCATGGCGCGGTTGTCGTTGCCGTGGCCGCTCGCCTGCACGAAGACCGTGCGCTGCAGTCCGACGCGGCGCTTCATGCGCTCGTGGGCTTCGAGCAGCGCCTCGGGCACGTTATAGGCGCGGTCGGCCGCGAGCGGGTAGCGGTCAAACGGGCCGAGCACGTGCATGTGGCAGTCGGCCGCACCGTCGGGCAAACTGCGGGAGAGATTCACCCATCCCCCATGAAGATCCTGGCGCTCGCGGGCGACGGCATCGGTCCGGAGATTACCGCAGTCGCGGTCCAAGTCCTGGAGCGGCTCGGCAAGCGCTTCGGCCTTGGCCTGCGCCTGGAATCGCACGAGGTCGGTCTGGCAAGCCTCAGGGGCTCGGGCAGCACCCTTCCCGAGGCGGTCGTCGCCGCCTGCCGCGCCGCCGACGGCTTGGTCCTCGGGCCGGTCTCCCATCTCGAGTATCCGCCACGCACGCAGGGCGGACTGAACCCCTCCGGCGACCTGCGCATGGCGCTCGACCTCTACGCCAACATCCGCCCCAGCCGCTGCTACGAGGGCCTCTCGCACTGGGGTCGCACGCCGATGGACCTGGTCATCGTGCGCGAGAACACCGAGGGCTTCTACGCCGACCGCAACATGCACCAGGGCGTCGGCGAATTCATGCCGACCCCGGACCTCGCCCTCTCGGTGCGCAAGATCAGTTCGCACGCCTCGCGGCGCATCGCGCAGGCGGCGTTTCGCTTGGCGCGCACGCGCCGGCGCAAGGTCACGGCGGTGCACAAGGCCAACGTGCTGAAGCTCACCGAGGGCCTGTTCCTGCGCGAGGTGCGGAGTGTCGCGCAGGAATACCCCGACGTCGCCTACGAAGAGCAGCTCGTCGATTCCATGGCGGCGTTGCTGGTGCGCGACGCGGCTCGCTTCGACGTCGTTGTCACGACCAACATGTACGGGGACATCCTCTCGGACGAGGCGGCGGAGCTCTCCGGCGGACTCGGCCTCGCCGGCTCGCTCAACGCCGGCGATGCGCACGGCATGGCCCAGGCGCAGCACGGATCGGCGCCGGACATCGCCGGCAAGGACCTCGCCAACCCATGTTCGCTGCTGCTCTCCTGCGGCATGCTGCTCGGCTGGCTCGGCGAGCGGCACGCTAAGGGCAATTTCCGCGACGCGCAGGGGGCGCTCGACAATGCGATCGTGGCAATGCTTCGCCAACCGCCGACGCGCACGCGCGACCTCGGCGGGACGCTCGGGACTCGCGCGTTTGGAGCCGCTCTCTTGGAGACTTTATGAAGAAGATTCTGCTCATCGCCGCGCTCGCGATCGCCGGCCCGGCGCTCCCCCAGACGTACCCCAGCCAGCCGATCCGGCTGATCGCGCCCTTCCCGCCCGGCGGCAGCGTCGACATCACCGCGCGCCTGATCGCCGAGCCGCTCGGCCGCGATCTCGGCCAGCGCATCGTCATCGAGAACCGCAGCGGCGCCTCGGGCAACATCGGCATGGAGGCCGCTGCGCGCGCCGCGGCCGACGGTTACACCATCGTGCTGAACACGATTCCGCTGGTGACCAACCAGAGCCTGTTCGAGAAGCTCAGCTGGGACCCGATCCGGGACTTCGCCCCCATAGGCATGGTGGCGACCTCGCCGCACGTGCTGGTGGTTCCGGCGAAGGTGCCGGTCAGGAGCGTCGACGAGCTGGTGAGGCTCGCGCGCTCGAAGCCCGGCAAGCTGAGCTACGCCTCGGCGGGCGTCGGCACCACGTTTCATTTCTGCGCCGAGATGTTCAAGGACGCCACCGGCACCTTCATCCTGCACGTGCCTTATCGCGGCGGCGGACCGGCGCTCCTCGACACCCTCGCGGCGCAGGTCGACATGAGCTTCCCCACGCTCTCGGCCGCGCTGCCGCACGTGAAGGCCGGCACGCTGCGCGCGCTGGCGGTCACCGACACGCGCCGCTCGCCGCTCCTGCAGGATGTGCCCACGCTCCAGGAAGCCGGCGTGAAGGACTTCCAGTTCACGCAGTGGCTCGCGCTGCTCGCGCCCGCGAAGACGCCGCCCGGCGTGGTGAACCGCCTGAATGCGGCGCTCAAGAACGCGCTCAACGCGCCAGAGGTGAAGGAAAAGTTCCAGGCGCAGGCCTTCGAGGCCTTCATCACCACGCCTGAAGAAGCCGGCAAGTACCTCGCCGCCGAAGTTCAGCGCTTCTCGAAGCTCATCAAGGCGAAGCGCATCACCGCGAATTAGTCAGTATCTGGCGTTGCCCGGCGTGCGCGGGAACGGGATCGCGTCGCGCACGTTGGCGAGGCCGGTGACATAGGCGAGCGTGCGCTCGAAGCCCAGGCCGAAGCCGGCGTGCGGCACGCTGCCGTAGCGGCGCAGGTCGCGATACCAGTCGAGGCTCTCTTTCTCGATGCCGACTTCATCCATCCGGGCATCGAGCACCTCGAGGCGCTCCTCGCGCTGGCTGCCGCCGATGATCTCGCCGATGCCCGGCGCGAGCACGTCCATCGCCGCCACGGTGCGGCCGTCGTCGTTGACCCGCATGTAGAAAGCCTTGATGGCCTTCGGGTAGTTCATGACGATGACCGGCTTCTTCGCGTGCTTCTCGGTGAGGTAGCGCTCGTGCTCGGACTGCAGGTCGACGCCCCATTTCACCGGGAACTCGAACTTCTCTTTCGCGCGCTCGAGGGTGGCGATCGCCTCGCCGTAGTCCATGCGCGCGAATTCCGAGCCGACGATGCCCTGCAGCTTCGCCACCAGACCCTTCTCGACGCGCTCGTCGAAGAAAGCCAGGTCTTCCTGCCGCTCCTCCAGGAGCGCCTTGAAGATTCCCTTCAGCAAAGACTCGGCGAGCGCCGCATCGTCCTTCAGGTCGGCGAACGCGATCTCGGGTTCGATCATCCAGAACTCGGCGAGGTGCCGGCTGGTGTTGGAGTTCTCGGCACGGAAGGTGGGGCCGAAGGTGTAGACCTTGCTCAGCGCCAGGCAGTAGGCCTCGACGTTGAGCTGGCCGGAGACGGTGAGAAAGGCCTCGCGGCCGAAGAAGTCCTTCGAGAAATCGATCCTGTCGTCTTCACCCCGGGGCAGATTCGCCAGATCCAGCGTCGAGACG
>JAQSVY010000171.1 GCA_029266935.1 Burkholderiales bacterium | reverse complement strand
AGAGAACGCCGCGCCTAGATGGGCGCGCTCGCGCTCCTGGTTGCCGCCGAGCTCGCGCGCCAGGCCCTCGGCCCCGACGCGCTGCTCATCATCGACAACATCGTGCGCCACGAGGCGCCGCCGCCGCGCGCCGCGCCGGCGATCGTGCGCGAGCTCCTCGCTCGCCCGCTCGATGCCGCCAATGCCGCGGCATTTTTTGACAGAAATGTGAATAAGAGTCTCATGCAATTTGCAGCCGAGCCTGAGAAGACCGTTCCCTTCGACAGCCTTCTCCAGCGCTATATCGAGGAGCTCGCGGCGGCGCAGCGCGCGCTGCTGGCGGCGACCGGCAAGCTCGACGAGCAGGCGCTGCTCGAGGCGCTAAAGGAAGGACTGCCGAGCGCCGACCAGCTGCTTGGCGTCGCCAACGCGGTCGATCCGGCCGGCCTCGAACGCGCGAACGCGCTTCTCGTCGAGGCGACCGCGAAATTCGTCCGCGATCTCGACCGGAATGTCGCGATGGAGCCACGGCGGCTCGAAACCGCGATCGGCACCGTCGTCATCGGCAGCCGCGGCAGCGACCGGCACTACCCCGGCGCGGCGCTGATCATCGATCCCGGCGGCGACGACACGTATGTGCGCGCGCCTGCCTTCGGCGGCGCCATCTCCGTGATCGTCGACCTCGGCGGCGACGATCGCTATCTCGGCGCCGACATCGCGGTGCGCGCCCTCTCGGCGCTCATCGACCTCGCGGGCGACGACCGCTACGACACCGAGGGCCCTGGCCTGGGCGCGGCGATCGCCGGCGCGTCGCTGCTCGTCGACCTCGCCGGCAACGACCGCTACCAGTCGGGCTACTTCGGCCAGGGCGCGGCGGCCTTCGGCACCGGAGCGCTGATCGACATCGCCGGCGACGACGAATACCGCCTCGTCGCCTGGGGACAGGGACTGGGGCTCGCCGGCGGCCTCGGGCTGCTCTGGGATCGCGGCGGTAGCGACCACTACCTGGTAGCCGGCGCCGCCGACCCGTTCAATCGCGGCCTGCTCAGCGGTGCGCAGGGCGCCGGCTTCGGCTTCCGCACCCTGCTCGGCGGCGGCATCGGCATCCTGCGCGACGACCGCGGCGACGATCGCTACGAGGCGGAGATGTTCGCGCAGGGCAGCGGCTACTACTACGGCGCCGGCCTGTTGTGGGACGAGAGCGGCCACGACCGCTACCGCGCCGTGCGCTATGCGCAGGGAAGCGGCGCGCACGAGGCAGTCGGCGTGCTGCGCGATGAAGAGGGATTCGATTCCTACGACCTCGGACACGGCGCCGGCCAGGGCATGGGACTCGACCTCGCGCTCGGCGTGCTCGTCGACGGCGCCGGCGACGACCGCTATTCGGCGCGCTTCCACGCGCAGGGCACCGCCACCGCGAACGGCCTCGGACTGCTCGCCGACGCCGGCGGCGCCGACCGCCTGCGCGTGGAGGACCGCTACGCCTGGGGCACCGCGGAGCCGCTGCGCGGCCTGCCCAGCGTCGGGCTGCTCCTCAACGATTCGCGCAAGGCGCTTTTCGAGAGAATGCAGCCCGCGGCGGCGAAACCTCCACCTTCGGCGATTCCGTTTGAATGTGCAAAAGCTGATCTCTCCGCTCGCCGCGATGATTTCGACGTGCTGCTCGCCGCGGGGCAGGCGCTGCACTGCGCGCTGCGGAAGGGCGAGCGGTGGGACGAAGCGGCTGCGCTCCTGCGGCACAATCCCGCCGACCCTCTCGCGACGTGGATTGCGCCCGCGCTTCCGGCGGCGCCCGAAGCGCTGCGCGAGGAGCTGCGCGCCGTGCTGTGGGCCCATCCCAGCTGCGGGGTCAGGACGAACGTTCTGACAAAGGAAAAGCTGGAGGATGCCTTATCCTCGAGCTGCTGGCGACTACTGGCCGCGGCGCTGCGCCTGGGCGCGAAGCCAGCCCCCGGGGTCAGGCTGCCGGGCTTTCTTCCCGCGCCCCGGGCTTACTGACGATCTGCACGCTGCTCGCCTGCGGGCCCTTGTCGCCTTCTTCGGCGCTGAAGCGCACCTCGGTACCAACCGCGAGCCGCTCGAAGTCGTCGTGCAGCACGCTGTTGCGGTGGAAGTAGTACTGCCGGTCGCCGTCGACCGTGCGGATGAAACCGTAGCCCTCGGCGAAGAGCTTCTCCACCATGCCGTGCGGCTGCTCGCCGTCGGCGCGGGCCTTCTCCTCGCTGCGGCGCAGGGCGGCCGTCTTCTTCAGCTGCCGCTCGATCGCACCGAAGGCGAGGTTGATGAGCGCCGGCAGCTGCGCGGGCATGTCGCGGATGTCCTTCATCTTGCGCACCGCGAGGTCGTGGTTGGGCGGCAGGCGCACCTCGACCATGACGCTGTAGCGATTGCCCTTGGTGTGGGAAGCCTGTTCCTGCGTCAGCGTGACGTGGCAGGAGGTGATGCCCTCGGCGAAGCGCTCGAGGCGCTGCACGCGCTCGCCGATGTAGGTCTCGACCCAGAGCGAGCGCTCGACGTCGTGGAATTTGATCTCGGGATGGACTTGCATTCCGATTGGAAACCGGAATGCGGCGGAAGTTCTCCTACCCGGAGAAGCGCCGGTGCGCCACGCCGTTGCGCACCCGCATGACTTTCCAGAAGAAGTTGATGCGCGAGAGCTCGGCGATCTCGTGGCTGGGGTCGAGCAGCTCGCGCAGCTCGAAGTCGGGATGGAAGCCGAGCTTGTCGGAAAAGCGCGCCAGGCCCTTCTCCACCGCGCCGATGATCGGATTGTCGGAGCGCACGTGGTTGACGAGGAAGATCTCGCCGTCGGGCTTGCACACCCGGTGCAGCTCCTGCAGCAGGCGCTGCGGGCGCTCCACCACCGAGACGACGTACATGGCGACGACCTTGTCGAAGCTCGCGTCGGTGAAGCTCATCGCCTCGGCGTCCATCTCGACCAGCGCCTCGACATCGTTCAGGCCGCGGCGCGTCACGCGCGCGCGCGCCTTGTCGAGCATTTCGCGCGAGACGTCGATGCCGGTCACCTTGACGCCGGACGGGTACAGCGGCAGGGAGAGCCCCGTGCCCACCCCCACCTCGAGCACGCGGTCGCCGGGTCGGCAGCGCAGCGCTTCGAGCACAGCCCTGCGTCCCGGCTGCAGCACCGGGCCGAAGACCGCGTCGTAGATTCCCGCATACCGCCGGTACGCCGCCTTCACGGCCTCGATCTGCATGTCGGGGCCGATTGTAGCAAGCCGCGCTCCCGGGCACGCCGCGGCCCGTTTTGCGGCGAATGGCCGGGCCGGTGCTGCCGCGCCCCGAGCGGGCTGGTTCAGCGGCCCTGCGTCGCCGCCTTTTGGCGCCGGTCCTTGACGGCGGCGCGGATGGCGGCGATCAGCTTCTCGGCGTCGACAGGCTTGTGGACGCGGTCGGCGAAGCCGGCGTTGGTGAGCCGCTCGCGCTCGATCTGGGTGAAGGCGGTGAGCGCGATGGCGGGGACGTTGCGTTCGGCGTCGCGCGCCATCTCGAGCGAGCGCACGCGGCGCAGCACCTCGAAGCCGTCCTCGCCGGGCATGGCGAGGTCGAGGAGCAGCACGTCGGGGGCGCGCGCCGGCGAGCGCTCGAGCGCCGCCATGAGCTCGGTGCCGGAGCCGAACCCCTCGACCTCGGCGCCGGTCTGGCGCAGGGTGAGCGCGACCACCTCGTGCGCATCGGCGTCGTCGTCGGCGACCCAGACGCGGATGCCCGCCAGCGTGCCCGGGCCGGCGCGCCGGCGCTCTCCCTGCGGCGGCACGCCGGCGAGGCTCAGCGCCGCAGCCGCCGGCGCCGCCGGCAGCTCGACGGTGAAGGTGGCGCCGCGCCCTTCCCCGGCACTGTCGGCGCGCACCTGACCGCCGTGCAGGAGCGCGATGTGCCGCACCAGCGCGAGGCCGATGCCAAGCCCCCCGGCACGGCGCGTCGCCGTGGTGTCGGCCTGGGTGAAGCGGTCGAAGACGTGGGGCAGGAACTCGTGCGCGATGCCGATGCCGGTGTCCTTCACCTGGAGCTGCACACGCTCGCCGTTCTTCAGGAGCAGCACCGCGACGGCGCCGCGCTCGGGGGTGAACTTCACCGCGTTGGAGAGGAGGTTCGAGACGAGCTGCTGCAGGCGCCCGGCGTCCCCGACCACCATCACCGCGCTGTCATGCGGGGTGAAGCGCAGCTCGATCGACTTCGCCGCCGCGCCCGGGCGCGCCGCATCGAGCGCGGCGAGAACGATCTCCACCAGGTTGACGACGCGCCGCTCGATGGTGAGCTTGCCGCTGACGATGCGCGAGGTGTCGAGGAGATCGTCGATGAGGCGCGTCTGGTGGTCGACGTTGCGCTTGATCGCCTTGGCGGCGCGGTCGATGAGCGCCGGCTCGGGCGGCTGCGTGGTGACCAGCAGGTGGCTCCAGCCGCGCAGCGC
>JAQSVY010000170.1 GCA_029266935.1 Burkholderiales bacterium | reverse complement strand
CATACTGCGCTGGACATCCTCGCGCGCATACGGCTCAAGGGACTGCACCTGTCCATCGACGATTTCGGGACGGGCTACGCGATGATGCAGCAGCTGCAGCGGGTGCCGGCGAGAGAGCTGAAGCTCGACATGGGATTCATCCAGGCAATGTTGCGTGACGAAACTGCCAACAGCATCGTGCGCAGGACGCTCGACCTGGCGCACGACCTCGATATGATCGTCGTCGCCGAAGGCGTCGAGACGGCGGACCAACTGCGCGCACTTGCGGAATACGGATGTGACGTTGTCCAGGGTTACCTGCTCGGCAGACCGGGGCGGCCGTAGGCACTGCCAAGATTCTGATGGCTCCACCAGGCGACGCGCAACGGAGATTCGGATTTCTACGTGGCGTAGGACCGGCGCAGTCGAGGCACCGGCAAGCCGTGCTTCGCCGCAGGGGGCTCGAGGGAACGACGCCAGGCCTCGTGCACCGCAAATGTTCTGCGGACCTCGGCGTGCAAACGCGCCAAAGCGGCCGGATCGCTGAGCAGGTGCATGCACTCTCTCGCGCTCAGGCGCTCGGGGCCGTCGCGGGACGCACGCTGTACGCGCTCGAGGCGCCGAGCGCTGCTCGCGGCCGGCTCCGAGGCGCGCGCAGGGCGCATCGCGCACATCGCTGCGTTCGTGAGCGGATCCACCACTGCCTCGACGAACTTCGGAAACCGGCGCGCCCTGCGCATGATCGCCGACACCTCGGCGAGCTCCGCCGGCGGGTCCGCTTCCTCGGGTATCACGAAAATGCCGCCCTCGCGCAGGCGTCTGCCCGCGGACACCCGGCTGCTGTACACCGATAGCGGAATGCTGACGACCAACGCACCCAGCACGGGGAGCAGCCAGCGCAGAAACGACGGGTCGAGCGCGTAGACGACGCCCGCCCATACCAGGCCCAGCACGCTATGCCAGCCGTGGCGGCGTACCGCTTCTGCCCAAGGCGTTTGCGCATCCTCGCGCGGCGGCGAGCGCCAGTGCTCCGAAAGCCCGGTGAGCGCGCTCAGGACGAACTGCGTGTGAAACAGCATGCGCACCGGCGCCAGCAGCGCCGACAACAGGATCTCCAGCGCGGCGCTCCCAGCAAAACGCAAACGGCCGCCGTAGCCCTCCGCGCCCCGCCCGAGGATGAGCGCCACGGCGGCAAGCTTGGGCAGAAACAGCAAAAGCGCCGTCGCGCTCAGGAGGCCCACCGCCCATGCCAGGTTCCACTCGGGCCACAGCGGGAAGAGCTGGCGCGGCTGCACGAAATAGCTGGGCGGCACGAGCACGTGCACCGCCAGCAGGACGGTGGACAAGAGCAGGAAGAGGAACCAGAGCGGCGCCGCGACATAGGCCATGACGCCGGTCATGAACACCGCGCGGTGCGCCGGGTGCACACCATGCGCGCCGATCAGGCGCGCATTGATCAGGTTGCCGCGGCACCAGCGCCGGTCGCGCTTGAGCTCGTCGAGCAGGTTGGGCGGCATTTCCTCGTAGCTCCCCGGCAGGTCGTAGGCGATCCACACCGCCCAGCCAGCACGCCGCATCAGCGCTGCTTCCACGAAGTCGTGCGAGAGGATCTCGCCCGACAGCACGCCCCGCCCCGGCAGTCGGCCGAGGGCGCAGTGCTCCATGAAAGGCGCCACCCGGATGATGGCGTTGTGGCCCCAATAATGCGCCTCGCCAAGCTGCCAGTAATGCATGCCGGAGGTAAAGAGCGGCCCGTACACGCGGCCCGCAAACTGCTGCATACGGGCATAAAGCGTCTCGCGGCCCGTTGCGCGCGGAGCGGTCTGGATGATCCCGGCGCTCGGGTTCGTCTCCATGAGCCGCACCAGCGTGCTAAGGCAATGGCCGCTCATCACGCTGTCGGCGTCCAGCACCACCAGGTAGCGATAGTTTCTTCCCCAGCGTCTGCAGAAATCCGCGACGTTCCCCGCCTTTTTTTTGATGCGATGCCGGCGCCAGCGGTAGAACAACCGCCCGGCGGCGCCCAGCTCGTGGCACAGGTCGAGCCACGCCTTCGATTCGGCCACGCGCGTATCCGGATCGTCCGAATCGCTGAGCACGAAGAAATCGAAACGCTCGAGCGTCCCGCTTCGCTCCAGGGATCGATACGTGGCTCGCAGTCCGGCGAATACGCGTTGCACGTTCTCGTTGCATATCGGCATGATGAGCGCGGTGCGGGCCGCAGGATCGATCGGCCCGCTTCCTGCCGCCGAGCGCGAAATGGCGTAGCGATCGCCGCCGGCGAGCAAGACAGCGAAGCCCGCCATGGCGGTCCAGAAGCCCGCCGATACCCAGGCAAACAGCACCGCGAACAGGGCGAGCAAGGCAATTTCCAGCGGCTCGCCGCCTTTGTATGGCAGCACACCGGTCATGAAGTAGCTTGCGAGGGCGGTTTGCCCCGTGATGAGAACGAGCAGCACGCTGCGGCGCATCGCCCCTGCCCGATGCCAGGCGGCGCGGCTCCCGGATGAATGGGAGGTGCTCGCGGTGACGCACGGCTTGCCGCGCTGGCCGAATACCGGCGCGCGCGGGGCCATGGACGTCCGCTTCAACGGCGGCGCGCTGATCGGATTCAAGGGCACCCTCCCGCTCATTGCGAAGGCAGGACGTAGCTCCACGTCTCGGAGATCGCGTTACCGCCGTGGCGCAGGAAAACCCTCAGCTCGACCGGCTTGGCGTCGTCGACGCGCCGCATCCGCACGGTCGTGCGCCAACCGCCGGTCACCTCGTTGCGCCAGCCGTTGGTTTCCAGCAGCCGACCATTGCCGTCGGACGAGATCACTGTCTCGACCTTGGGATCCTCGCCGAGCTGTTTCAGCGCCGGTCCCTCCCAGTCGATCACGAAGCTCACGCTATCGTCGGGCTTGCGCGCGTAGCCTCGTCCGCGCCGCGTCTGCGTCACCCAGGCCTGGGGCGGGCGCATCTCCGCATCCTTCTGCCACAGCAGGCGATACTCGAAGTCGTAAGGCTCCTTCAAGGGCGGCGCCTGGTCCGGCACCCAGTAGGCGACGATGTTGTCGTTGGTCTCGTCTGGCACGGGGATCTGCACCAGCTCCACACGGCCAGGGCCCCAATCGCCTCGCGGCGCCACCCAGACGCTCGGGCGCAGCTCGTGGCGCACTTCGGTGTCTTCGTAGTGCGCGTAGTCCCGGTCGCGCTGCATCAAGCCAAAGCCGCGCGGGCTGTTCAGGGCAAACGAAGTCACCAGCAGCCGGCGCGGGTTGACGAGCGGTCGCCACACCCATTCGCCCTCGGCCGAGTGGATCGATAGGCCGTCGGAGTCGTGCACTTCCGGGCGATAGTCCTCGTAGGGCGGACGCTGGTTTTCACCGAAAAAGAACATGCTGGTGAGCGGTGCGAGGGCGAGCTTGCCCACCTTCTCGCGCATGAAAAGCCGTGCCTTCACGTCGAGCGCGGTATCGGCGCCCGGGCGCAGCACGAAGCGATAGGCGCCGGTTGCGCGGCGCGAATCGAGCAGCGCGTACACCACGAGCGCCTGGGTGCCGGGGGCTGGGCGCTCGACCCAGAATTCGACGAAGCGGGGAAACTCCTCGCCGCTCGGCAGCGCGGTGTCGATCGCCAGGCCGCGCGCCGAAGCGCCATAGCGCTGGCCCTTGCCCAAGGCGCGGAAATAGCTCGCTCCCAGGAATACCAGCACCTCATCCTTGTACTTCGGCGAGTTGATCGGGTAGTGCACCCGAAAGCCGGCGAAGCCGAGCTTGAGCTCGCGCAGCTTCGCCGGGTCGAGCTTGTTCGCGCCGTAGTCGAAGGCGTCGGGATCGAAGCGGAATTCGCGCAGCCCGTCGCCGGTGATTTCATGGATGCGCACCGGCTGGTCGAAGAACAGTCCCTGGTGGAAAAACGCCAGCTCGAACGGCAGGTTCGCTCCGCGCCACGCGAACCTCTCCGGCTTGTAGCGGATGTCGCGGTAGCGGTCATAGTCGATCGCCTGCAGCTCCTTCGGCAACCCCGCTCCGCGCTTGTAAGGCGAGGCCGCGAGCTCCTGGGCGCGATGCGCGACGTCGTTGAAGTTGAAGGCCCACGCCCCTCGCGCAGCAAGCAGCGCGACGGACAAGGCCAAGGACAGCAATCCGAATGATGTTTTCAGGGCAGCGGGCTCCGCCAAACGTACGACTTTTAACCGGGGTCTATTGTGCTGTGCAACGACGCGAACTGGGCCGGTTGGATCGACCGCACGTGCACGGTGCACTCCGTGTGGTAACGCGCGCAGCCACAAAGCGGTGTACACCCTATGCGAAATCTCGACTGACGCCACTGCCCGACGAAATCGCCTTTTGGGCAGCTAAGGGAAGTTCTCGGGGGACGCGCCTTTACGAACTAATGGGCCGGCGGCGAGGTGCAGACCTGGTCGTAGCGATAGCGTTGCTTCAG
>JAQSVY010000169.1 GCA_029266935.1 Burkholderiales bacterium | reverse complement strand
CGGCTGATGCGGTTCATCTTGTTGATGGTCTCGATCATGTGCACCGGGATGCGGATGGTGCGCGCCTGGTCGGCGATCGAGCGCGTGATGGCCTGCCGGATCCACCAGGTGGCGTAGGTCGAGAATTTGTAGCCGCGGCGGTACTCGAACTTGTCGACGGCCTTCATCAGGCCGATATTGCCCTCCTGGATGAGGTCGAGGAACTGCAGGCCGCGGTTGGTGTACTTCTTCGCGATCGAGATCACCAGGCGCAGGTTGGCTTCGGTCATCTCGCGCTTTGCCCGGCGCGCCTTCGCCTCGCCGGTCGACATCTGCTTGTTGATCTCCTTGAGATCGCGGATCTGGATGCCGATCTTCTGCTGCACCGCCTGGATCTTGCCCAGCAGCTCGAGAATCGAGGGCTCGACGCGGCGCAGCGCCTCGCTCCAGGGCTGTTCCTGCGACAGGTCGTTGGACAGCCAGCGCTTGGAGCCTTCGGTGCCGGCGAAGATCTTGATGAAGTGCTGGCGCGGCATCTGCGCCTTTTCCACCGAGATGTCGTGGATCTCGCGCTCGTGACGGCGGATCTCGTCGACGAGGCTCCTCACGCTGTCGGAGAGGCGCTCGACGGTGCGCGCGGTGAAGCGGATCGTCATCAGCTCGGCGGAGATTTGGTCGCGTACGCGCAGGTAGTCCTTGTCCTTGGAGCCCTTGTTCTCCAGGGCCTTGAGCATCTTCTCGTACAGGCGGCGGATGCGCACGAACTTCTCGAGCGCCTCGGTGCGCAGCTTGAGCAGGCTCGCCGACTGCGCCCGCTCCGCGGCCTCCTCGTCGTCGCCTTCCTCGTCCTCGATCTGCGCCTCTTCCTCTTCGGGCGTGGGCGCGGCCCTCTTCGGGTCGAACTCGTCCTTGGCGTTCGGGTCGATGAGGCCGTCGACCACCTCGTCGATGCGCGCCTCGTCCTTCTCCACCTTGTCGGCGAGGTCGAGGATCTCCCTTACCGTGGTCGGGCAGGCGCTGATCGCGAGGATCATGTGGCGCAGGCCATCCTCGATGCGCTTGGCGATCTCGATCTCGCCCTCGCGCGTGAGGAGCTCTACCGAGCCCATCTCGCGCATATACATGCGCACCGGATCGGTGGTGCGGCCGAACTCGGAATCGACGGTGGAGAGCGCGGCCTCGGCCTGCTCCTCCACGTCCTCGTCGGTCTGGGCGACCGGCGTCGCGTCGGCGGCGATGAGCAGCTGCTCCTGGTCGGGCGCCTGGTCGTAGACCTGGATGCCCATGTCGCCGAAGGTCGAGATGATGGCCTCGATCTGTTCGGCATCGACGAGGTCGTCGGGCAGGTGGTCGTTGATCTCGGAATAAGTGAGGAAGCCGCGCTCCTTGCCGAGCTTGATCAGGTTCTTGAGGCGCGTGCGCCGCGTCTCGGCGTCTTCCTTGGGCAGCTCGGGCGGGATCAGCCATTCGCTGCCGCGGCCGCGGCGGCCGCCGCGCCCGCGCCGGCCCTTCGCCTTGACCTCGTTCACCTTCGCTTCGAGGAGTTCGAGCGCCTGCTTCGCGCTCTTGATCGGAGTCTTCGGCGGCGCCTTGTCCTCGGGCTTGCCGGCGACCGGCTTGGCCGGCGCAGCCCTCGGCGCGACGAGCCTCTTGGCGCGCGCAGGCGCCTTCGCGCGCAGGGGCTTCTTCGCCGCCCGCGGCTTGCGCGAGGCCGATTTCAGCCGCTGGTTCTTGACGGCCTTCTTCTTCGCCGCGTGAACCTTCTTGACCTTGGACTTGCGCTTCGCCTTGACCATCTAACCCCCGCCCGGAACGACGACTGCGTGAAAAAAAGAACCGCGCATTATAGGAGACCACTCAAGGGCTTGGAAGTGCCCCTTGGAGTTTTTTCTGGTGCCAGAACCTCTAGATGGGGGCGGCGAGGCTGCTCTGCAAGAACTCTGCCAAGGTCGCTACTTCGCAGCCGAGCCGCCCTCGGAGCGCAGGCGCAACTCCAGAGCTTTTACCTCGGAGATCATTCTTGCGTACTGGCGATGCTCGTCCTTGCTCAGCATGCCTCGGCCCAGGCGCTCCTCGTAGGTCTTCAGCTCCTCGATCTTGCGGGCGATCTGCAGACTCCCCAGCGTGTGGCGGACGAACTCCCGTGACTCGTCCTCGGTTTCCTTCAGCTCAAGCGCGTGCGCCTGAGCCTGAAAAATGAGCTCTGCATGAGGCGTGTTCTGGAACTGCTCGATGATGAGCGCCTGTGATACGTGGCCGAGGTCGTCCGCAACCGCGTGGACATAAGTGCAGACCTCCCGCAGCGCCCGCGATTCCTGAAGGCCGGGATTCATCGCCGCGAGATCGATCTCCGCCGCGAGGCCTGGGTAAGCCGCGACTCGCGAAAGCAGCTTCCATTCCGTGCTGGAAGGCGGCTGGCGAAGCCTGGGCCGCACCGGCGCCGGTGCCGCAGACCGGGCCGGCGGACTTGAGGCCGCGAGCAGCCGCCGCGTGTCCTCTTCCGAGAGGCCGGCAAGGCGCCCAAGCTCATTCGTGAGCTGCACCTTGAGGGCAGAGGTGGGGATCCGTTCCAGGTGCGTTTTCGCCAGGGACACGAGCCGCGCGCGCCCCTCCGCGGTGGCGAGATCGCACTCGGATCGCAACTGCGCGAGCAGGAACTGCGAGAGCGTGTCGGCCTGGCGCACGCGGCCCTCGAAAGCCTCTTTGCCGTTTTTTCTGATGTAGGTATCAGGATCCTCGCCCTCGGGAAGGAACAGGAAGCGGATCGGCTTGTTATCCGGGGCGAGCGGCAGGCTCACCTCGAGCGCGCGCCACGCGGCCTTGCGCCCGGCGGCGTCGCCGTCGAAGCTGAACACCAGCTCGTCGGCGAGGCGCAGCAGCTTCGAAACATGCACCGGGCTCGTCGCGGTGCCGAGCGTCGCCACGGCGTAGCCGACGTCGAACTGCGCGAGCGCCACAACGTCCATGTAGCCCTCGACCACGAGCACGCGACCGGCGTTGCGGATCGCCTCGCGCGCCTGCACCAGGCCGTACACCTCGCGCCCCTTCTCGAAGAGCGGTGTCTCCGGCGAGTTGAGGTACTTCGGCTCCCCCTCTCCCGTCACACGTCCGCCGAAGCCGATCACCGCGCCCCGCGCATTAAGGATCGGGAACATGATGCGGTCGCGGAAGCGGTCATAGCGCTTTCCGTCGCTGTCGATAACCAGGCCTGCCTCAACCAAACTCTTGTCCTGATACTCTGGAAAAGCGGCTTTCAGGCCTTGCCAGTCATCGGGCGCGTAGCCGATGCGAAAGCGCGCCGCGATTTCGCCGGTGAGGCCGCGGCCCTTCAGGTAGTCGATGGCGCGCGGCGACTTCTTCAGCTCGGCGCGATAGAACTCCATCGCCTTCTCCATCACCGCGTAGAGGTCGGGCTCGCGCTCCTTCTTCGCAGCTTCCTCGGGGCTGCGCGGGTGCGATTCGGGAACCTGCATGCCCGCCGAGGCCGCCAGATCCTTCACCGCGTCGACGTAGCCCATTCCGCCGTAGGCCATGAGGAAGCCGATGGCGTTGCCGTGCGCGCCGCAGCCGAAGCAGTGGTAGAACTGCTTGGCCGGGCTGACCGAGAACGAAGGCGTCTTCTCGCCGTGGAACGGGCACAGGCCGACGTAGTTGGCCCCGCCCTTCTTCAGCTTGACGTAGCGTCCGACTACGTCAACGACATCGACCCGATTGAGGAGGTCCTGCTTGAACGAATCGGGGATCACGCCCCCGATTCTGACTCAAAAAATTCATCCCGAAAGCCTGGTCTTGACCAGGCTGGATACCTTGCCCATGTCGGCCTTGCCGGCAAGGCGGGACTTGAGCAGCGCCATCACCTTGCCCATGTCCTTCACGCCGGCGGCGCCGGACTCGGCCACCGCGGCGGCAACTGCTTGATCCAGCTCGGCATCGCCGACCTGCTGGGGAAGGTAGGCCGACAGCACGGCGAGCTCGGCTTTCTCCGCGTCGGCGAGGTCCTTGCGGCCCGCCTGCTCGAACTGGGCGATCGACTCGCGGCGCTGCTTGATCATCTTCTCTAGCACCGCCACCGCCTCGGCGTCGCCGAGCTCGGTGCGGGTGTCGACTTCGCGCTGCTTGATGGCGGCGAGGGCGAGGCGGATGGTCGACAGGCGCGCCGCTTCCTTGGCGCGCATCGCCGCCTTCATGTCCTCGGTGAGTCTTTCCTTGAGTGAAATGCGGGGGACTTAAAGCTCAGTACATCTTCTGCGGCAGCATCTGGCTGCGCAGGCGCTTGTGATGGCGCTTCACCGCTGCGGCCAGCTTGCGCTTGCGCTCGGCGGTCGGCTTTTCGTAGTACTCGCGGGAGCGAAGCTCGGTGGAAGCGGCGCATGGCGACTTCGAACGGCTCGTTTTCCTTGACTCGTACAGTCGGCATCCAGCCCTCGATCCGGTAAGGGGGCTGAATTGTATCAAAATCGGGCCATGCTGATCCTCGGCATCGAGACTTCCTGCGACGAGACCGGCGTTGCCTTGTACGAAGGGCGCCTCCTCGCCCACGCCGTGCACTCCCAGGTCGACATGCACGACCAGTACGGCGGCGTCGTGCCCGAGCTCGCCTCGCGCGACCATATCCGCCGCCTGGTCCCGCTCACACGGCATGTTCTGAAGCTGGCAAACCGGAAAATCGACGAGCTTCACGGAATCGGTTACACGGAAGGGCCGGGGCTGGCTGGCGCGCTGCTGGTCGGCGCCAGCTTCGCGCATGGCCTCGCCGCGGCGCTCGGGATCCCGGCACTTGGCATCCACCACCTCGAGGGCCACCTCCTCTCCCCCCTGCTTTCGTCGCGGTCGCCCCAGTTTCCCTTCATTGCGCTCCTCGTCTCCGGCGGGCACACGCAGCTCATGCGCGTCGACGGCGTGGGCCGGTACGAGCTCCTCGGCGAGACGCACGACGACGCCGCGGGCGAGGCCTTCGACAAGACGGCGAAGCTGCTGGGCCTGGGCTATCCGGGCGGCCCCGAGCTCTCGCG
>JAQSVY010000168.1 GCA_029266935.1 Burkholderiales bacterium | reverse complement strand
ATCCGAGTGGCGCTGGTGTTCGCCTCGCGCTTCTGGGAGAGGCGATTTCCCGATGTCGCTTTCTTTCATTCGCCGCAGGCGCCGTTTCCGACCTTTTGGACGCCGCTGCCGATGCGTGTCCCGCTGCTTACCGCGTGGGCCGGCGGTCCCAAGGCCGCGCGCCTCGCCGGCAGGGGCTCGCAAGCACTGGTCCATCTCGCCTTGCAGACGGTCGAAGGCGTCCTCCAGCAGGACGGCAGCCTTGCGGCCGCCTACGTGCAGGACTGGCGGGCGGATCCCTATGCGCGCGGCGGGTACAGCTACGTCAAGGTGAACGGCGAAGGCGCACGCGAGCAGCTCGCGGCGCCGCTCGAGGCGACGCTGTTCTTCGCAGGCGAGGCTACGAATACCGAAGGGGAGTCGGGGACAGTCGGCGGCGCGCTGCAAAGCGGCGAGCGCGCGGCGCGCGAGGTCCTGGGCTAGAGTCTTCGCACCTCGGAGAGGTGCTTCTTCCAGTGTTCGGAATCGAGCGTGTCGGTGCGCACCCGCTTGCCCGAGGAAGGCGCGTGCACGAACCTGCCGTTACCGAGGTAGATGCCGACATGCCCATTCTTCCTGCCTTCCTGGTCGAAGAAGAGGAGATCGCCGCGCTGCACGGACCCGCGCACCAGCTTGGAGGCGCGCAGCTGGGCTTCGGTGCTGCGCGGCACCGCGACGCCCGCCTGGCGGTAGCTGAACTGCACCAGCCCGCTGCAATCGAACCCGGAAGGCGACGCGCCGCCGTAGCGGTAGGGCTTGCCGACCATCTTGGCGGCATGTCCCGCGGCGCGATCGCCACTGCCGCTCGGCGCCGCGACGGGCGCCGGCGGGCTGCTGGCGCACCCGGCCAGCGCCAGGAGGAGGAGGCCAAGGAGGGCTTTCACGGCCGAAAAGGATAATCCTGCTGGCCGCTTCCTGCTGTGAAGCGCTACGCGGCGGCGCGCTCGGCGCGCTTCCTTTCGTGCTCTTCGAGGTGGCGTTTGCGCAGGCGGATCGAGCGCGGCGTGATCTCGACCAGCTCGTCGTCGCCGATGAATTCGACCGCGTACTCGAGGGTCACGCCGATCGGCGGGGTGAGGTCGATCGCCTCGTCCTTGCCCGAGGCGCGGATGTTGGTGAGCTGCTTGGTGCGGATCGGGTTCACCACCAGGTCATTGTCGCGGCTGTGGATGCCGATGATCATGCCCTCGTACACCGGGTCGCCGGGGCTGACGAACATGCGGCCGCGCTCCTGCAGCTTCCACAGCGCGTAGGCCACCGCGGCACCGTCGTCCTGCGACACCAGCACGCCGTTGCGGCGCTCGGCGACCTCGCCCTTCGCCGGCGCATAGTCGTCGAAGACGTGGCTCATGATGCCGGTGCCTCGCGTCATGGTCATGAACTCGCCCTGGAAGCCGATGAGGCCGCGCGCCGGGACGCGGTAGTCGAGCCGCACGCGCCCCTTGCCGTCGGGAACCATTTCCTTCAGCTCGCCGCGGCGGCGGCCGAGCTCCTCCATCACCCCGCCCTGGTGGGCTTCCTCGAGGTCGACGCTGAGGAACTCAAACGGCTCGCAACGGACCCCGTCGATGTCCTTGAGCACCACGCGCGGCCGGGAGACGGCGAGCTCGTAGCCTTCGCGGCGCATGTTCTCGAGCAGGATGGTGAGGTGCAGCTCGCCACGCCCCGAGACGATGAAGGTGTCGGTGTCCTCCGGGTACTCGACGCGCAGCGCGACGTTGCTCTTGGTCTCGCGCTCGAGGCGTTCGCGCAGCTGCCGGCTGGTCACGTACTTGCCTTCACGGCCGGCGAGCGGCGAGGCGTTCACCAGGAAGTTCATGGTCAGCGTCGGCTCGTCGACGCGCAATAGCGGCAGCGCGTCGGGGTGGTCGAGGTCGCAAAGGGTCGACCCGATCCACAGCTCGTCGATGCCGTTGACGAGCACGATGTCGCCCGCCACCGCCTCTTCGACCTGCACCCGCTCCAGGCCTTCGAACATGAGCACCTGGTTGACTTTCGCCTTCACGGATTTCTCGCCATGTAGGACGAGCACCTCCTGGGCCGCCCGCAGCCGGCCGCGGCGGATGCGGCCGATGCCGATCTTGCCGACGTAGCTCGAGTAGTCGAGCGAGCAGATCTGCAGCTGCAGCGGCGCGTCGGGGTCCTCGTCGCGCATCGGCACGTGCTCGAGGATCGCCTCGAAGAGCGCGCTCATGTCCTTGGCCTCGTCCTGCAGGTCCTTCCTGGCGTAGCCGAGCAGCGCCGAGGCGTAGATGACGGGAAAGTCGAGCTGCTCCTCGGTGGCGCCGAGCTTGTCGAAGAGGTCGAAGGTCTGGTTCACCACCCAGTCGGGCCGCGCGCCGGGGCGGTCGATCTTGTTCACCACCACGATCGGCTGCAGACCGTGGGCGAGGGCCTTGCGCGTGACGAAGCGCGTCTGAGGCATCGGCCCCTCGACCGCGTCGACGAGCAGCAGCACG
Source organism: Burkholderiales bacterium (assembly GCA_029266935.1). Classification (GTDB taxonomy): domain Bacteria; phylum Pseudomonadota; class Gammaproteobacteria; order Burkholderiales; family SG8-39; genus SCGC-AG-212-J23. The sequence continues at coordinate 1,988 of JAQSVY010000168.1, read as the reverse complement.
CCGTCGACCATGGACAGCACCCGCTCGACCTCGCCGCCGAAGTCGGCGTGGCCCGGGGTATCGACGATGTTGATGTGCGTACCGTGGTAGCGCACCGCGCAGTTCTTGGCGAGGATGGTGATGCCCCGCTCGCGCTCGAGGTCATTGGAGTCCATCACCCGCTCCTGCACGTGCTGGTGTGCCGCGAAAATGCCAGATTGCTGCAGCAGCTTGTCGACAAGGGTCGTCTTGCCGTGGTCGACGTGGGCGATGATCGCGAGGTTGCGCAGCGCGCGAGGCATGAAAGACCGGGAAGTTCTTGAAAAGTCGCGCATTGTACGTGAGAATCTGCGCTCCCTGTTGTCGATTTAACCCTTCACTTCAGGCCAATCAACCCTTTATTTTCCCCATGGACAAGGCACTGCTTTCCAAAACAGCGGCCGCTATGGTCGCCAAGGGCAAGGGCATTCTCGCCGCCGACGAGTCGAGCGGCACCTGCGAGAAGCGCTTTCAGAGCGTCAAAGTCGAATGCACGGAGGAGAATCGCCGCGCCTATCGCGGGCTGCTCTTCGGCACGCCGGGGATCGAGCAATTCCTCTCGGGCGTGATCCTCTTCGACGAGACGGCGCGGCAGAAGGCCGACGACGGGTCGGCCTTCCCGGCCTACCTCGCAAAGAAGGCCATCATCCCCGGCATCAAGGTCGACAAAGGCACGATCGAGATCCCGCTCGCGCCGGGCGAGAAGGTTACCGAGGGGCTCGACGGCCTCTCGACGCGCCTCGACGAGTACTTCAAGATGGGCTGCCGCTTCGCCAAGTGGCGTGCGGTGATCACGATCGGCAAGAATATCCCGACGCACGCGTGTCTCTACGCCAACGCGCACGTGCTGGCGCGCTACGCCGCCGCCTGCCAGGCAGCATCGATCGTTCCGATGATCGAGCCCGAGGTGCTTCTCGATGGCGACCACAGCATCGAGCGCTGCGAGGAAGTCACCGAGGCGACGCTGCGCGCGACCTATGCCGCTATCGCTGCATACAATGTTTATTTAGAGTTTTTAGTTTTAAAAACCAGTATGGTCGTGTCCGGAAAGGGCAACGCGCGCCAGGCCGGGCCGGACGAGGTCGCAGAGCGCACCCTGCGCGTGCTCAAGCGCACCGTTCCCGCCGCGCAGCCCGGCATCGTCTTCCTCTCCGGTGGCCAGTCCGACGAGTCGGCGACCGCGCACCTGAGCGCGATGGCGGCGAGCAAGGGCCTGCCCTGGCCGCTCACCTTCTCGTACTCGCGCGCGCTGCAGAATCCGGCGCTCAACGCCTGGCGCGGCCAGGCGGGCAATGTCGCCGCGGCGCAGAAGGCTTTCCATCACCGCGCGCGCATGAACAGCCTCGCCTGCCAGGGCAAGTGGCGGGCCGAGCTGGAGAAGCAGGCCGCCTGATGGCGTTGTTCGAATCGAAAATAGAATCGCTGCCACGCATCGGCAAGGGCAAGGTCCGCGACATCTACGCGGTGGGCGACGACAAGATGCTGATCGTCGCGAGCGACCGGCTTTCGGCTTTTGACGTGGTGCTGCCCGACCCGATCCCCGACAAGGGCAAGGTGCTCAACCAGATGGCGAATTTCTGGTTCGAGCGCCTCGGCCATATCGTGCCGAACCAGCTGACAGGCATCGATCCGGAAGAAGTCGTCAAGAGTGAGGAAGAAAGATTGCAGGTGCGCGGCCGAGCTGTCGTGGTGAAGAAGCTCAAGCCCCTGCCGATCGAGGCCGTGGTGCGCGGCTACCTGATCGGCTCGGGCTGGAAGGACTACCAGAGGACCGGCGCGGTGTGCGGCATCGAGCTGCCCAAGGGCTTGCAGCAGGCGCAGAAGCTGCCGCGGCCCATCTTCACCCCGGCGACCAAGGCCGAGAGCGGCCACGACGAAAACATCAGCTTCGAGGAGGTGCAGGAGCTGATTGGCAAACCCCTCGCCGAGAAGGTGCGCGATGTCAGCATCCGCCTCTACCGGGAGGCCTC
>JAQSVY010000167.1 GCA_029266935.1 Burkholderiales bacterium | reverse complement strand
CATGACGAGCGAGGTGCGGTCGCGGCCGGTGGGCTCGGGCTCGAGCCTGCCGAGCACGAGGAAGCGCGTGGTGTTGTTCGGATCGTCCTCGATCGAGCGCGCGATCACGCTCAGGCGGTAGCGCTCGGCGGCCGCCTCGCCGGCGATCGCCGCCGCCCCCTCCTCCCGCGCGGCGCGCTGCGCCGCTTCCGCGTTGGAGGCCACGGGGATGCGCTCGACCGCGGGCAGGTTCTGGGCGAGCCAGGCGTTGCACTGCGCGAGGGACTGGGAGTGGGAGTAGATGCGCTTGATGGCTTTCACGCTCTCCACGTTGGCGAGCAGATTCTGCTGGATGCGCAATTCGATCTCGCCGCAGATCTTGAGCGGCGTCGCGACGAGCAGGTCGAGCGTGCGCCCGACCGCGCCCTCGGTGGAGTTCTCCACCGGCACCACCGCGAACTGGGCGGCGCCCGCCTCGCAGCGGCGGAACGCCTCGTCCACCGAGGCGAAGGGCAGCGCCTCGACGGCGCGCCCGAAGTGCTTGCGCACCGCCTGCTCGCTGAACGTGCCCTCGGGGCCGAGGTAGGCGACGCGGATCGCTTCCTCGAGGCTGCGGCAGGCGGAAATGATCTCGCGGAACACCGCCGCGAGCCGCTCGGCGGGAAGGATTCCGGCGTGGCCCGAGATTCTTCGCAATACTTCGGCTTCGCGCTCGGGCCGGTAAGCGGGAGCGCCGCCCTTCAGCGCGCCGATCCTTTGCGCCGCCGCGGCGCGTCGCTGCAGCAGCGCGGCGAGCTCGTCGTCGAGCTTGTCGATCTCGGCGCGCCGCTTCTGGATGTCGTCAGCCATGCACGGGCAGGTAGCGCACCGTGAGCACGCCGCTCAGTCCCGAGAGCTCCTCCAGCGCCGGCACCGGCACCGGGCTATCGGTGTCGACCAGCGTGTACGCCATCTCTCCCTTGGACTTGTTCAGCATGTTGTGGATGTTGATCTTGCGCTTGCCGAGGCAGTGCGAGATGCGCCCCAGCATGTCGGGCACGTTGGCATTGGCGATGGCGAGACGGTAGGGCGCCTCGCGCGCCAGCTGCGCGTCGGGGAAGTTGACCGCGTTCTGCAGGTTGCCGTGCTCGAGGTACTCGCGCAGCTGGTCGACCACCATGACGGCGGAATTGTCCTCGGCCTCGCCGGTCGAGGCGCCCAGGTGCGGCGCGAGAAATTGAGCAGCACCGCGCCGTGGCGCAGGTGCGCGATGTTCTTCGCGTTGACCATGTGGCGCGTCTTGTCCACGAGCGGCACGTGCAGGCTGATGAAATGGCTCGCCCTGAGGAGGTCGTCGATCGAGCCCGCGCGGCGCACCTGCGAAGGCAGGCTCCACGCCGCCTCGACCGTGATGTGCGGGTCGTGGCCGAGCACGTTCATGCCGAGGCGGATCGCCGCGTCGGCCACCAGGCTGCCGATCTTGCCCAGGCCGATGACCCCCAGCGTGTGCCCCGGCAGCTCGAAGCCGGCGAACTCCTTCTTGCCAGCCTCTACGGTTTTGTTCAGGTCGCCTTTGCGGTCCAGGCTCTTGACGAACTCCAGGGCCGGCCCCAGGTTCCGAGCCGCCATGAGCATGCCGGCGAGCACCAGCTCCTTCACCGCGTTGGCGTTGGCCCCCGGCGCGTTGAATACCGGGATGCCGCGCTTCGAAAGCGCGGGAACGGGGATGTTGTTGACGCCGGCCCCGGCGCGCCCGACCGCGCGCAGCGACGGGCCGAACTCGTACTTATGCAGGTCCTGCGAGCGCACCAGGATCGCCCACGGATCCTTCGACTCCTTCACTACCGAGTAGATCTCCGCCGGGAAGCGCTTCAGCCCGACCGCGGCGACGTTGTTGATCACCAGGATCTCGCACTTCTTCCTAGGCATGTTTCTTCTCGAAATCCTTCATGTACTGCACGAGGCATTGCACGCCCTCGATCGGCATGGCGTTGTAAATCGATGCCCGCATGCCGCCTACCGAGCGGTGGCCCTTCAGCTGCACCATGCCCTGCTTCGCCGCGCCCCTGAGAAACTCGTCATCGAGCTTCGGATCCTTCAGCGTGAAAGGCACGTTCATGCGCGAGCGATCTTCCTGGGCCACGGGATTGCTGTAGAAGGCGCTGGAGTCCAGGAGGTCATAGAGAAGCTTGGCCTTCTCGATGTTGCGCTTCTCGATCTCTTTCACGCCCCCGAGAGCCTTGAGCCACTTGAACACCAGGCCGGCGATGTACATGGCGTAGGTGGCCGGCGTGTTCAGCATCGAATCGGCGTCGGCCTGCAGCTTGTAGTCCATCACCGTCGGCGTGCCCTTCTGCGCCTTGCCGATGAGCTCATCGCGCACGATGACGAAGGTGAGGCCGGCGGGGCCGGCGTTCTTCTGCGCGCCGGCGTAGATCAGGCCGAACTTCGAGACGTCGAACGCGCGCGAGAGGAAGTGTGACGAGGCGTCGGCAACGAGTGGGATTTCAGAAGAAGGTATTTCATGGAATTCCACCCCGCCAATCGTCTCGTTCGAGCAGTAATGGACGTACGCGGCGTCTGGCCGCACATTCCATTGCTTCGGCGCGTAGGTGAAGTTCCGGTCTTCCGACGAGGCGGCGATGGCGATGTCGCAGTAGTTCTTCGCCTCCTTCACTGCCTTCTTCGACCACTCGCCGGTGACCACGTAGTCGGCCTTGCCCTTGCCGCGCAGCAGGTTCATCGGCACCTGGGCGAACTGCAGCGTCGCCCCGCCCTGCAGGAACAGCACCTTGTAGTTGGCCGGGATGGCGAGCAGCTCGCGCAGGTCGCGCTCTGCCTCGGCGGCGATGGACATGAATTCCTTGCCGCGGTGGCTCATCTCCATGACGCCGGTGCCGCTGCCGTGCCAGTCGAGCATCTCGTCGCCGGCGCGCGAGAGCACCTCCGCGGGGAGCATGGCGGGTCCCGCGCTGAAATTGAAGATGCGCGACATCAATGAACGGTGGGAGGAGGCTCCGCGGGCGCGGGCGGCTCTTCGTGGGCGTCGCCGTTGCCGCCATTGCCGTTCCCGCCGTTGCCGTTGCCGAGGTCTCTGCGCCACCAGCGTGCGGATCAGCACCCCGCCGGTGGAGATGAGCATCACCTCGTCGTTGTCGTCGACCAGCACCGCGCCGACCACCGGCCCGTTCCTGTCGGAGCTCTGGATCGCAATGACGCCCTGGCCACCGCGGCCATGGCGGGGATACTCGCCGATCGGCGTGCGCTTGCCGAAGCCGTTGGCAGTCGCGGTCAGCACCGATTTGGACTCGTCGTTCGCTGCCAGCATGCACACCACGCGCGCGCCGGCGGCAAGGCGCATGCCGCGCACCCCGGTGGCCTGGCGGCCCATCGGCCGCACCTCGCCCTCCTGGAAGCGCACCGCCTTGCCGTCGGAGGAGAACATCATGACGTCGTACTTGCCGTCGGTGAGCGCCGCCCCGACGAGGTAGTCGCCCTCGTCCAGGCCCACCGCGATGATGCCGCTCGGGCGCGGGCGCGAGAAATCGGCGAGCGGCGTCTTCTTAACCGTGCCCTGCGTGGTCGCCATGAAGACGTAGTGGTTTTCGTCGAACTCCTTGACCGGAACCACCGCGGTGATCTTCTCGCCCTCCTCGAGCGGGAACATGTTGACGATGGGCTTGCCGCGCGCGGCGCGGCTGCCGGCCGGCACTTCGTATACCTTGAGCCAGTACAGTCGCCCCCGGTCGGAGAAGCACAGCAGGTAGTCGTGCGAGTGCGCGACGAACAGGCGCTCGATGAAGTCATCCTCCTTCATCGCCGTGGCGCTGCGCCCGCGGCCGCCGCGGCGCTGCGCGCGGTAGTCGGTGAGTGGCTGCGACTTGACATAGCCGCCGTGCGAGAAGGTCACCACCATGTCCTGAGGCGCGATCAGGTCCTCGATGGAAATGTCCTCGGCGATCATGACGAGCTCGCTCTTGCGTTTGTCGCCGTACTCCTCCTTCAGCCGCGCCAGCTCCTCGCCGATGATCTTGGTGATGCGCGCAGGTTTCGCCAGGATGTCGAGGAGGTCGGTGATCGCCTCGATCACCTCGCGGTATTCATCGCGGATCTTGTCCTGCTCGAGCCCGGTGAGGCGCCGCAGCTGCAGGTCGATGATGGCCTGCGCCTGCTCGTCCGACACGTGGTAGCCGTCTTCCTTAACGCCGTAGGCCTCGGACAGGCCATCGGGCCGGTACTGCGCGGCGCCCGGGCCGACCATCTTGAGGACGAGGTCGGACGGCCAGGGCCGCGCCATCAGCGCCCGCTTGGCCTCCGCCGCATTGGGTGCCTTCTTTATCAGCTCGATCACGGCGTCGACGTTGGAGAGCGCTACCGCCAGGCCTTCCAGCACGTGGCCCCGCTCGCGCGCCTTGCGCAGCTCGAACACGGTGCGCCGCGTCACCACCTCGCGCCGGTGCGAGATGAACGCGTCGATCAGCTCCTTCAGGTTGAGGATCTTGGGCTGGCCCTCGACCAGCGCCACCATGTTCATGTGGAAGCTGTCCTGCAGCTGCGTCATCTTGTAGAGGTTGTTCAGCACCACTTCCGGGATCTCGCCGCGCTTGAGCTCCAGCACGGCACGCATCCCGGACTTGTCGGACTCGTCGCGGATGTCGGAGATGCCTTCCAGCCGCTTCTCAGTGACGAGCTCGGCGATCTTCTCGAGCAGCACCTTCTTGTTCACCTGGTAGGGCAGCTCGTCGACGACGATCGCCTGGCGGTCGCCCTTGCCGATCTCCTCGAAATGCGTGCGCGCGCGCATCACCACGCGGCCGCGCCCGGTGCGGTAGCCCTCATGCACCCCGGCGAGGCCGTAGATGATGCCGGCGGTGGGAAAGTCCGGCGCCGGCATGAGCTTCATCACGTCCTCGATCGCGCAATGCGGGCTGGCGAGGACCTGCAGGCAGGCGTCGATCACCTCGCCGAGATTGTGCGGCGGGATGTTGGTCGCCATGCCCACGGCGATGCCGGAGGAGCCGTTGACGAGGAGGTTGGGCACGCGCGAGGGCAGCACCGCGGGCTCGAGCTCCTTGCCATCGTAGTTCGGCGCGAAATCGACGGTCTCGCTCTCGATATCGGCGAGGAGCTCCGAGGCGAGCTTCTCCAGCCGGCACTCCGTGTAGCGGTAGGCCGCCGCCGAGTCACCGTCGACGGAGCCGAAGTTGCCCTGCCCGTCGATCAGCGGGTAGCGCATCGAGAAGTCCTGCGCCATGCGCACCAGCGCCTCGTAAGTGGCCGAATCGCCGTGCGGGTGGTACTTCCCCAGCACGTCGCCGACGATGCGCGCGCACTTCACGTAGGGGCGGTTCCAGAGGTTATTCGCCTCGTGCATCGCGTACAGCACCCGGCGGTGCACCGGACGATCACGCTCATCGCGTAATCGAGGTACGAGCGCCGCATCTCCTCCTCGAGGCTGATCGGGAGGGTTTCTTTAGCGAAGGATTCCATATCCGGAGAGGCAGAAATTTTATCACGCAACCCTGCGTTTTCCCTCGCAAAACCCTTGCCTTTTGCCTCTGCTTCGCCTTAAATTGCGCGAGTTCCAAAGAGAACAATCGGGAGGAGACAGGAATGCGCACCAGAACACTCGCCGCGGCGGTCTCGATCGTCGCGCTCGTCGTCGCCGGCTGCGCTACCGAGCCGGAAAAACCCGCACCGAAGCCAGCGCCCGCCGCGCCTGCGCCTGTCGCGCCTCCCGCTCCCGCTCCCGCTCCCGCACCCGCGGCTGCTCCGGCGCCCGCGCCGGTTGCGAAGCCCGAAGCGCCCAAGCCTCCGCCGGCGCCGAAGCCGATCAACCTCACCTCGACCGAGCTCTTCGAATTCGACAAGGCGACGCTCACGCCCGATGCGCGCAGCAAGCTCGACAGCGAGGTGATCGCCAAGCTGAAGGACCTGCGCGATATCAAGTACATCATCGTCAACGGCCACGCCGACCGCCTGGGCTCGCCGCAGTACAACCAGGCGCTCTCCGAGAAGCGCGCAGAGGCCGTGCGCGCCTATCTGGTCTCCCGAGGCGTCGACGCCTCGGCAATCGAGACGCTGGGCTTCGGCAAGACGCTGCCGGTGAAGTCCTGTCCCGACCAGAAGGACCGCAAGTCGCTCATCGAGTGCCTGGCGCCCAATCGCAGGGTCGTGGTCGAAGTACAGGGCATGCCAAGATAGCGGCACCCTTCCTCCTTCGCGCCCGCTGGGTGGTGCCGGTCGAGCCGGCGGGAGCGGTGCTCGAAGATCACGCCGTCGCGGTGCGCGACGGCAGGATCGAGGCGGTCCTCCCGGCAGGAGCCGCGGCGGCCGCCTACCCCGGCTACGAGACGCTCGACCTGCCGGGGCACGTCCTCATCCCCGGGCTCGTCAACGCGCATACCCACGCTGCGATGTGCCTGATGCGCGGCATGTCGGACGATCTGCCGCTGATGCGCTGGCTGCAGGAGCACATCTGGCCCGCCGAGCAGAAGCACATCTCCCCCGACTTCGTGCGCGACGGCACTCTCCTCGCCTGCGCCGAGATGCTGCGCGGCGGAGTAACCTGCTTCAACGACATGTACTTCTTTCCCGAGGCCTCGCTCGAGGCCGCAGCGGCAGCGCGCATGCGCTCCGCCCAGGGCATCATCACCATCGAGTTCCCCTCCGCGTACGCCTCCGACGCCGCCGACTACCTCGCGCGCGGGCTCGCCATCCGCGACCGCTGGCGCGAGGAGCCGCTCGTCTCTTTCTGCCTCGCGCCGCACGCCCCTTACACGGTATCCGACGACAGCTTCAGGCGCATCGCCGCCCTCGCCGCGGAGCTCGACCTGCCGGTGCACGTGCACCTGCACGAAACGGCGGACGAGGTCGAGCGCTCCGTCGCCGAGCACGGCGCGCGTCCGCTCGAGCGCTTCCGCCGCCTCGGGCTGCTCGGGCCTGGCCTCATCGCGGTGCACGCGGTGCACCTCGAGCCCCACGAGATCGAGCTGCTCGCCCGCCATGGCTGCTCGGTCGCGCACTGCCCTTCGTCGAACTTGAAGTTGGCAAGCGGATTTGCCCCCGTGGAAGCGATGCGGAAAGCAAACATAAACATCGCGTTGGGCACCGACGGCGCCGCGAGCAACAACCGCCTCGACATGTTCCAGGAAATGCGCACCGCCGCGCTGCTCGCCAAGGCGGTGGCGCGCGACGCCGAGGCAATGCCCGCGCACGCCGCGCTGCATGCGGCGACCCTCGGCGGCGCGCGCGCGCTCGGCATCGAAGGCGTCGCCGGCTCGATCGCGCCGGGCAAAGCGGCGGACCTCACGGCGATCGACCTGCGCGCGCCGGAGCTCGAGCCCTGCTATGACGTGATCTCGCATCTCGTCTACGCCGTCGGGCGGGAAAACGTCACCCACGTGTGGGTGGCGGGCGAGCTGCTGGTGCGGGAACGAGAGCTCCTCGATCCGGCGCTGCGCGCTTTGCACAGCCGTGGGCAGGTATGGCAGAATGCCCTCAAGAAGCACGCGGACTCTTGAGGCAAAAAAGGAAAGGGAGAATGTCATGATCAAGAACGTCTGGTGGCTGCTCGTCGCGCTGGTCTTCGCGGCCGGGTGTGCAACCCAAGAAGCGCCCAAACCCGCTCCCACGCCCGCCCCGGCCCCCGCGCCGAAGCCCGCGCCCGCGCCCGAGCCGCGTCCTGCCCCGCCGCCGCCCGCGCCCAAGCCCGAGCCCACGCCCGAGCCCAAGCCCGCGCCCAAGCCGATGGCGCAGAGAGTCACCTTCGCCGCCGACATGCTGTTCGACTTCGACCGCGCCGTGATCAAGCCCGACAGCAGGTCCAAGCTCGACGACCTATCGAGCAAGATGCAGGGCGTTGACCTCGAAGTGGTGATCGCGATCGGCCACGCCGACCAGATCGGCACCCCGGCCTACAACCAGTCGCTGTCGGTGCGCCGCGCCGAGGCCATCAAGGCCTACCTCGTGTCGAAGGGCGTGGCAGCGAACCGCATCTACACCGAGGGCAAGGGCGAGACGCAGCCCGTGACCGCCGGCAAGTGCAAGGGCATGGGCAGGGAGCAGCGCACCAACAAGAAGATGATCGAGTGCCTGCAGCCCGACCGCCGCACCGAGATCGAGGTCATCGGCACGCGCAAGCCGTAAGCGCTCCGAGCTGCAAGAAAGCCCCGCTTCGCGGGGCTTTTTTTTTGGCAGAATCGGGCATGAGCAACGTCGACCAGGCCGAGATCGCGAAATTCGACGAGCTCGCGCACCGCTGGTGGGACCCGGCGGGGGAGTTCAAGCCGCTGCACGACATCAACCCGCTGCGCCTGGCGTGGATCGAGCGGCACCTGCCGCTCGCCGGCAAGCAGGTCGTCGACGTCGGCTGCGGCGGCGGCATCCTCGCCGAGAGCATGGCGCGCCGCGGCGCGCAGGTGACAGGTATCGACCTTTCCGAGAAAGCGCTGGCCGTCGCCCAGCTGCACCTCGGAATATCCAAACTTCAAGTCTCCTACCAAAGAACTGCGGTCGAAGAGCTCGCCTCGCTGCGCGCCGGTGAGTTCGACGCAGTCGCCTGCATGGAGCTGCTCGAGCACGTGCCGCAGCCTGCCGGCATGGTGGCCGCCTGCGCACGGCTCGTGCGCCCCGGCGGTCAGGTGTTCTTCTCCACCATCAACCGGAATGCGAAGGCCTATCTCTTCGCGGTGGTCGGCGCGGAATACGTGCTCGGGCTGCTGCCGAAGGGCACGCACGACTACCAGCGCTTCATCAAGCCTTCCGAGCTCGCGCGCTGGAGCCGTGATGCCAATCTGCGCGTCGAAGAGATGATCGGCATGACCTACAACCCGCTCACGCGGCGCTACAGCCTCGGCGCCGACTGCGACGTGAACTACCTGCTGCGTGCCCGCCGCACCGATGAATAAGAGGCAGGCTAACCGCGCGGTCCTGTTCGACCTCGACGGCACGCTCGCCGATACCGCGCCGGACCTTGCCGCAGCGCTGAACCGCCTGCGCGGCGACCAGGGCCTAGAGCCGCTCCCCCTCGAACGGCTGCGGCCGTTCGCGTCGGCCGGCGCGCGCGGCCTGGTGCACGTCGGCTTCGGCATCAAGCCCGGCGACGGCGAGTACGCCTCGCTGCGCGAAGCCTTCCTCGAGTACTACCGCGAGCGCACCTGCATCGACACCAGGCTTTTTCCCGGCATCCCGGAGCTCCTCGAGGCGCTCGCCGCGCGCGGCGTGGCCTGGGGCATCGTCACCAACAAGGCCACCCGCTTCACCGAGAGAATCGTCGCCGACATGAAGTTGAAGCCTGACTGCGTCTCCTGCGGCGATACCACGCCGCACTTGAAGCCGCATCCCGCGCCTCTGCTGCACGCCGCGGAGCAGCTCGGCCTCGCGCCGAAGGCATGCGTGTACCTGGGAGACGACCTGCGCGACATCCAGGCCGCGCGCGCCGCCGGGATGCGCCCGATCGCCGTCGACTGGGGCTACCACCATCCCGAGAACGGCGGGCCCGGCACCTGGGAAGCGGACGCCGTGATCGCGCGCCCGCAGGAGCTGATCGCACTGCTGTGAGGGCGGTCGACCACACGTTCGCCGAGATCGAGCTGCCCGACCCCGTGCCCGCGGGGCGCGATCTGCTGGTAAAGGTGGAAGCGGTCTCCGTCAATCCGGTGGACACCAAGCAGCGCAAGCTCGGCTCGCCGACCCCGAAAGTGCTCGGCTGGGAGGCGACGCGGTGTACTACGCCGGGGACGTGACGCGCCCGGGCTGCGACAGCGAGCTGCACCTCGTCGACGAGCGCATCGTCGGCAGGAAGCCCAGGAGCCTGGACTTCGCGCAGGCCGCGGCGATCCCGCTCACCGCGATCACCGCGTGGGAAGCTTTTTTCGACAGATTGAGAATCAAGGACCACAAGACCATGCTGATCATCGGCGGCGCCGGCGGCGTCGGCTCGATCGGCATCCAGCTCGCGAAGGCCGCGGGCCTCACGGTCGTCGCCACCGCCTCGCGCCCCGAGTCGATCGCCTGGGTGAAGCAGCTTGGCGCCGACCAGGTGCTCGACCACCGCCGCGACATGCCGCAGCAGCTCCAGGCGCTCGGGCGCAAGCACGTCGACTACATCGCCTGCTTCAACGACCTCGACCCGCACTGGGCGGCGATCGGCGAGATGATCGCGCCGCAAGGCGCCATCGTCGCCATCGTCGGCAACCAGAAGCCGCT
>JAQSVY010000166.1 GCA_029266935.1 Burkholderiales bacterium | reverse complement strand
TTGCTGGGAGAAGGCGAGGCCGTACTTCGGATAGAGCTGCTCGAGAGCGCGCGTCTGCGCCGGCGTGGCGCGGCCTTGGCGCAGAACGAAGCTGCGGATCGGGCGGGTCAAGCCGCCTTCGAGGAGATCGTTCCTTCGGTGGGCGAGGAGGGCGCGGCGCTGTAGAGCTTCTTCGGCATGCGGCCGGCAAGGAAGGCTTCGCGCCCGGCCTCGACCGCCTTCTTCATCGCCCCTGCCATCATGACCGGGTCGCGCGCTGCGGCGATGGCGGTGTTCATGAGCACGCCGTCGCAGCCGAGCTCCATGGAGATCGAGGCGTCGGAAGCGGTGCCCACGCCGGCGTCGACCAGCACCGGCACTTTCACCTTCTCGATCACGAGCTGCAGGTTCCACGGATTGAGGATGCCCATGCCCGAGCCGATGAGAGAGGCGAGCGGCATCACCGCGACGCAGCCGATCGACTCCAGCATCTGCGCCTGGATCGGGTCGTCGGAGCAGTACACCATCACCTTGAAGCCTTCCTTCACCAGCTGCTCGGCGGCCTTCAGGGTCTCGGGCATGTTCGGGTAGAGCGTGTGCGGGTCGCCCAGCACCTCGAGCTTGACCAGGTCGTGGCCATCGAGGAGCTCGCGCGCGAGGCGTAGCGTGCGCACCGCGTCGGCGGCGTTGTAGCAGCCGGCGGTATTGGGGAGATAGGTGAACCTGGAGGGCGGCAGCGCGTCGAGCAGGCTCGGCTCGTCCGCGTTCTGGCCGATGTTGGTGCGGCGGATCGCCACCGTGACGATCTCGGCGCCCGATGCCTCGACCGCGGCGCGGGTCTGCGCGAAGTCGCGATACTTGCCGGTGCCCACCAGCAGGCGAGAGCCGTAGCTCCTGCCGGCGACGACGAGTGCGTCCTTCATGCCTAGCCCCCGCCCACTGCCACCACGATCTCGAGTCGGTCGCCGTCGGCGACCAGCGTGCTCGCATGCGCGCTCCTCGGCACGATCTCGCCGTTTCTCTCCACGGCGACTTTCTTCCCCTGCAGTGCCATGGCCTCGATCAGCGCCGACAAGGGCAGCGAGCTGGAAAACCGCTGTGGCGTGCCGTTGACTGTTATCTGGATCACGAAAAAGAGATTACCACGTGTAATCAAGGCCGAGCAGCGACGTGCGGTCGATCGAGGCGCGCCCGGGCGCCGGTCGGCGCTCCCAATCGACCCGAGCACGAGGTCTTCGCGCTGCTCGATCTTGCCCGACAGCGACCAGCGATAGGCCCGGGTACGCGCGGTGAGCTCTCGTCGGCGTAGAGCCGCTCGCTCTCGATGTTGCCGCTCGTGTCGGCGGCCGACACGGTCTCGTGCCCTGCGGCGACGGATGCGGCAAGAGCAAGACATCCGAGCAGCGCTGCGCAGCGCATCGGATCCCTCCCGTCGTTTCTCCTATGAGGGACAGGCAGTGGCAGCGTGAGTTCGCGATAGAATCCGCGCCAAGCGGGTGTAGTTCAATGGCAGAACGGCAGCTTCCCAAGCTGCATACGAGGGTTCGATTCCCTTCACCCGCTCCATAAGGAATGGCCGATGGCCTTTACGGTCGAAGGCAAGCTGGTAGTGGCGATCTCCTCGCGGGCGCTGTTCGACTTCGAGGAGGAGAACCGGGTGTTCGAGCGCGACGGCGAGCCGGCTTACATCGCGCTGCAGTACGGGCGGCTGGACGTGCCGGCGCGGGAAGGGGTGGCCTTTCCGCTGGTGAAGAAGCTGCTTGCCTTCAACACGCCCCAGGCGAGCCGCGTCGAGGTGGTGATCCTGTCGAAGAACGACCCGGTGTCGGGCCTGCGCGTGTTCCGCTCGGCCAATCTCGCCGGGCTGGCGATCGAGCGCGGCGTGTTCACGCGCGGCAGGAGCCCTTACCGCTACCTTGAGGCGCTCAAGGCGAACCTGTTTCTCTCGGCGAACGAGGCCGACGTGCTCGGGGCGCTGGAAGCGAAGTGCCCGGCCGCGCGCGTCTACCCGGAGTCGCGCCTGGCGGCGAGCCGCCACGCGAACGAGGTGCGCATCGCCTTCGACGGCGACGCGGTGCTCTTCTCCGACGAAGCGGAGATCGTCTACCAGCGCGACGGGCTGGACGCCTTCGCCCGCCACGAGGCCACGCATGCCCTGCGGCCGCTGCCGCCCGGGCCGTTCAAGCCGCTGCTCGAGGCGCTGCACCGGCTGCAGACCGAGAAGGATTCGCCGATGCGGATCCGCACCGCCCTGGTGACCGCGCGCAGCGCGCCGGCTCATGAGCGCGCAGTGCGCACGCTCATGGAATGGAACATCGCGGTGGATGAGCTGATGTTCCTCGGCGGGCTCGACAAGGGCCAGTTCCTGCGCGCTTTCGAGCCTGACTTTTACTTCGACGACCAGAGCGGTCACATCGACTCGGCGCGCGCGCATGTCGCGGCCGGCCACGTTCCCTTCGGAATCGCAAACACCCGCTAGAGAAGCAAAAGGGGTCAGATCTAAATTCTGCCCTCTTCCACGGCGTGGCAGGCGATGGAATCGATCACGGCAGGACGCTCGACGCGGCAGCGCTGGTTCGCGTGCGGGCAGCGGGGGTGGAAGACGCAGCCCGGCGGCGGCTCAAGCGGGTTGGGCACCTCGCCCGCCACCGGCGTGCGCGGCTTGCCGCTCATCTGCAGGTCGGGCACCGCGTCAAGGAGCAGCCGCGTGTAGGGATGGCGTGGCCGCGCAAAGAGCTGCGCCGCCGGCGCGAGCTCGACGATGCGTCCGAGATACATCACGCCGACGCGGTCTGCGACCTGCGAGACCACCGCGAGGTTGTGGGAGATGAAGACATAGGTGAGCGACAGGCGCCGCTGCAGCTCCGTCATCAGGTTGAGGATCTGGGCCTGCACCGAGACGTCGAGCGCCGAGGTGGGCTCGTCGCAGGCGAGCAGGTCGGGCTCGCCCGCGAGCGCGCGCGCGATCGAGATGCGCTGGCGCTGCCCGCCGGAGAACTCGTGCGGGTAGCGCTCGGCGTCGTCGGCGGACAAGCCGACTTGCACGAGCAGGTCAGAGACTCTGTTGTTAATAGAATTCTTTTCTTGAAGACCTAAGACCTCTATGGGCTCGGCCACGATGTCCCTGACTCGCCAGCGGGGGTTGAGGCTCGCGTACGGGTCCTGGAAGATCATCTGCATGCGCCGACCGTGGAACTCGATGCGGCCCTCGGTAGGGGCGTAGAGGCCGACGATGAGGCGGGCGACGGTCGACTTGCCGCAGCCCGATTCGCCCACGAGTGCCAGCGTTTCGCCGCGCTCGACCTCGAGGTCGACGCGGTCGACGGCGCGCAGCGCCCGCCGCGGCTCGCGCTCGAGGACGCGGTTCAGCCAGGGCCGCGACACGTCGAAGTCGCGGCTGACCGCCTCAAGCCGCAGCAGGGGCATGGAGCCAGCAGGCTGCCTCGCTCGTGCCGGCCGGGAGCAGGACCGGCCGCTCGGCGAGGCAGCGCTCGAAGCGCCTGGGGCAGCGCGGGTTGAAGGCGCAGCCGCGCGGGATGGCGTTCAGCCGCGGCATCGAGCCCTCGATCTGCACCAGGCGGATCTTCCGCGAAGCAATCTTTGGGATCGAACCCATCAAGCCGACGGTGTAGGGGTGGCGCGGCGCGTGGATCACGTCGCGTACCGGTCCGATCTCGACGATGCGCCCGGCGTACATTACCGCGACGCGGTGCGAGGTCTCGGCGATGACGCCCATGTCGTGGGTGATGAGCATCACCGCCGTGCCGCGCGTCTGCGCGAGGCGCTTGAGCAGCGCGATGATCTGCGCCTGGATCGACACGTCGAGCGCGGTGGTGGGCTCATCGGCGATGATCAGCGCCGGCTCCGCGGCAATGGCGAGCGCGATCACCACGCGCTGGCGCATGCCGCCGGAGAACTGGTGCGGGTAGTGGTCCAGGCGCGCCTCCGCGCCGGGGATTCCCACCTCTTTCAGCAGCGAGATGGCTCTTTCACGAGCAGCATTTCCTGAAAGAGGAAGATGCGTGGTGATCGTTTCGGTGAGCTGCTGGCCCACCGTGTAGAGCGGGTTGAGCGAGGTGAGCGGGTCCTGGAACACGACGCCGATCTTGCGCCCGCGCACCCTGCGCATTTCCCCGCCCTTCAGGTGGTCGATGCGCCGGCCTTCGAGCCGCACCTCGCCGCCGGCGATACGCCCGGGCGGCTCGAGCAGTCCAATGATCGCCAGGCCAGTGATCGACTTGCCGGCACCGGACTCGCCGACCACGCCCAGGATCTCTCCCGGGTTGATGTGGAAGCTGATCGAATCGAGGGCCACCAGGGTGCCTCGCCGGGTCGGGAACTGAACGCTCAGGTTCTCGACGGACAGAATCATCTGAGCTTCGGGTTGAACGCGTCCCGCAGCCAGTCGCCGAGCAGGTTCACCGACAGCACCAGCACGATGAGCGCCGCGCCCGGGAAGACGGTGATCCACCATTCGCCGGAGTAGAGGAACTCGTTGCCGACCCGGATCAGCGTGCCGAGCGAGGGCTGGGTCGGCGGC
>JAQSVY010000165.1 GCA_029266935.1 Burkholderiales bacterium | reverse complement strand
CAATTCCACCATCGTCGACCCGAAGGCCTTCGACGAGAAGAACTTCGTCGACTACCGCGGCGACGTCTGCATCATCCCGCCCAATTCGTTCGCCCTGGCGCGCACCGTGGAGTACTTCCGCATCCCCCGCAACGTGCTGACGGTGTGCCTCGGCAAGTCCACCTACGCGCGCTGCGGCATCATCGTCAACGTCACCCCGCTCGAGCCAGAGTGGGAGGGGCACGTGACGCTGGAGTTCTCGAACACGACGCCGCTGCCGGCGCGCGTGTATGCCAACGAGGGCGTAGCGCAGGTGATCTTCCTCGAGTCCGACGAGCCCTGCGAGACGTCTTACCGGGAGCGCGGCGGCAAGTACCAGGGGCAGAAGGGCGTCACGCTCCCACGCATCTGAGTAGCACAATATGTAGCGTTGTCCGGGCTTGGCGTTGGTACCTATAGTGGTTTATTAGATCCTGCGACGCTTCCCTGTGAGGCGGGCAAAAAAAGCGAAAAAACTCTTGACAGCAGGGGTCATGTCCCTATACTCCGCTCAAGTTTTTTTTCCTTTGGATTCAGCGAGGAAAAGGAGGTCATCATGACAGGCACGAGGAACTCCACTCCGGTCGACGAGGTGTGCGTCCGGGACATTCCTGAAACGTAGGTTGGAGACAGGAGAGCACTGATGGGGGACCGCAGTAGCATCGCACGCAGCAGACAAACCACGCTTCCGAAGCAGCAGCCGCAAGAGAATCTCTTCGACACGCATCCCGAGGTCAGCCTTGACTTCGAGATCGTGCGCCAGGCGGCACGCCAGAAATACACCCGGCCGTTCCTGATTCTCGATACCGCCATCGTGCGCGGCAAAGTGAGGCGCTTCCGCGCGGCCATGCCGCGTGTGCGGCCGCACTACGCGGTAAAGGCGAACCCGGACCGGCGGGTGCTGAAGGTGCTGGTGCAGGAGGGCTGCGGCTTCGAGATCGCCTCGACCGCGGAGCTCGACCTTCTGCTCGCCCTCGGCGTGCCGGCGGCCGAGGTCTTCTACTCCAACCCGATCAAGTCGCGCGAGTCCATCGCCTACGCCGCCGCCAAGGGCGTTGAATGGTTCGTCGTCGACAGCATCGACGAGCTGCGCCGCGTCTTCGAGACCAGGCGCGACGCGAAGATCTACCTGCGCATCGCCACCCCCAACATCGGCAGCGACTGGCCGCTTTCGGGCAAGTTCGGCGCCGGCGCCGGCGACGCACGCGACATCGTGTCGACCGCGGCGAAGCTCGGCGCCGACCTCGCCGGCGTGACCTTCCACGTCGGCTCGCAGTGCCGCAATCCCGAGAACTGGCGCGTCGCCCTCGAGAAGGCGCGCAGCCTGTTTGACCTCATGGCCAAGTCGGGCCTCAGGCCCCGCCTGCTCAACATCGGCGGCGGCTTTCCGGTGCGCCATGTCAAGCCGATCCCGTCCATCGAAGTCATCGGCGCGGTCGTCAACGAGGGACTCAAGGCGTTCGGCGACGACGTCCAGGTCATTGCGGAGCCGGGCCGCTACCTCGTTTCCGACGCCGGCTATTTCGTCTGCCGCGTGCTCGGCACGGCGACGCGGGCGGGCAAGCGCTGGATGCACTGGGACGCCGGCCTTTTCGGCGGGGTGATCGAGTCCAGCGAGGGCCTGAAATACCGCATCCGCACCGACCGTTCCGGTCCCGACGTGGCCTGGACGGTCGGCGGGCCGACCTGCGACTCGGTCGACATCGTGATGCGCGACGAGCCGATGCCCTCCGACCTGCAGGAAGACGATTTCGTCTACATCCGCAACGCCGGCGCCTACACCACGGCCTACGCGAGCCAGTTCAACGGTTTCCCGCTGCCCGAGGTGCGGGTCTTCGAATCTAAGGGCTAGGCCCTTTCGTAAAGGACGTAGTCGAAGCGCGTGCCGTCGGGTGCGGCATGCGCTTCCCGTTGCGTCTCGCGCCATAGCGACCGGTCCCACGCCGGGAAAAAGGTGTCGCCTTTGTAGTCGCGCTGGATCTCCGTGAGCACCATGCCGCGCGCGAGCGGTAGCGCGGCCTCGAAAAGGCGGGTGCCGCCGATGACGAAGGCGACTGGCTCGCCAAAGCAGAGCGCGAGCGCGGCGTCGAGCGAGCTCGCGACGGCAGCGCCAGGCGCCTCGTAGCCTGGCGTGGTCGTGACCACGATGTTCTCCCGCCCCGGCAGCGCCCGGCCGAGCGATTCCCATGTGCGCCGTCCCATGATGATCGGATGGCCCATGGTCAGACGCTTGAAGTGCTGCAACTCCCCTGGGAGTTGCCAGGGTAGCTTGCCGCCGGCACCTATGATTCCATTGGCGGCAACTGCTGCAACAAGATAGATTGCCGGAGCCGACGGCTGTGACATTGGTCCTCGCGGATGGGGAAATCTGTTGAAATTATAAGGACATGGCGTATCCCCGGTCATTTCTTGGGCTGCTGCTGACCGGCTTCACGCTGGTCGCGGCCCCGCTCGTGGGTGCGCTGGCCTATTCGGCCTGGCATACCGAGCGCCTGGCCGAGCAGAGCCGCAAGGCGGTTTTCAATGCCTCGCAGGCAGCGCGCGCGAGCCGCTCGCTGGTCAACCGCATCGGCTCGATCGAACGGCTCGCACAGCAGCTGGCGGTCCTCGGCGCGCCCGAGCTTTCGGCGGACTATGTCCGTGTGCATGGCAGCTTCAAGCAGGTGTCCAACGAGCTGCTGCTGCTGCCCCTGGAAAGCCGCCAGCTCGAGGCGCTCAAGAAGACGGTGGCGCAGGAGCAGGCCCTCTACGAGCTGCTCACGACGAAGCCGCGGCGGCGCCTGGAGACGCGGCACATCAGCCGCCTCACTGGCGAGCTCGCCGAGAATGCCTACGAGGTCCTCGCCATCAGCTCGCTGGTCGCCGACCGCGAAGTCGCCCGCCTGCGCGCCGACGCCGAAGGGGTGCAGCGCCAACTCGTCTTGCTCGTCATGTTTGGTACGGCGGTGGCCCTCGCCATTGCGCTCGCCCTCACTCGGCACATTTCGCGCCCAATCACCCAGCTCGACGACTCAATCCGCCAGCTCGGCAGCGCGGACTTCTCGCGCCCGATCACTGTGCACGGCCCCGAGGACTTGCAGATCCTCGGAGAGCGGCTCGACTGGCTGCGCCGGCGCCTCGCCGAGCTCGAGGTCGAGAAGAACCGCTTCCTGCGGCACCTGTCGCACGAGCTGAAGACGCCGCTCACCGCCCTACGCGAGGGGGCAGAGCTGCTGCACGACGAGATCGGCGGCCCGCTCGCCCCGCCGCAGCGCCAGATCGTGGCCATCATGCGGGACAACAGCGTCAAGCTGCAGCAGCTGATCGAGGACCTGCTCGACTACCAGCGTGCGCTGCACACCGCTGCCTCGCTCGAGCCGCGCACCGTGGCGCTCGAGTCCCTGGTGCGCGAGGTCACGGGCTCGCACGGGCTGGCGATGCAGGCCAAGGGGCAGCGCCTTGGCCTGGACCTCGCACGGGTGAGCGTCGAGGCCGACCCGGAAAAGCTGCGCTCGATCCTCGATAACCTGATCGGCAATGCCGTGAAGTTCACGCCCGCGGGCGGCCTGATCTCCGTGGTCCTGCGCTCGAGCGCCGAGGAGGCGGAGATCGACGTCATCGACAGCGGGCCGGGGGTGCCCGAGGAGGAGCGCGACTCGATCTTCAACTCCTTCTTCCGCGGCCGTGCGAAAGCGAGCGGCCCGATCCCCGGCACCGGGCTTGGCTTGGCCATCGCGCGCGAGTTTGCGGAGGCACACGGCGGGCGTATCCGCGTCCTCCCCGAGGAAGGCGGCGGGCACTTCCGCGTCACGCTGCCGCGCAAGAACCCACGCCTCGCCGTGGTCCCGGCGTGAGGGCGCTCATGCCCGCAGTGCTTGTGGTGCTCGCCGCATGCGCGGAGCTGCAGTCGATCGGCGATCCGTACCAGTCCGTCGACGCCATCGTCGGCGAAGCAGTCACTGCAGCACGGGCGCCCATACCGGAGCAGAAGGCAGCGCTGCAGCGCGCGCAGCAAAGCTACGCTGCAGCGCCGTCTGCGCCCAGCCGTTTGCGGCTTGCGGTGCTGCTGGCGACGCTGCCGGGACCGCTTCGCGACGAGGCACGCGCGACGGAGCTTCTCCGGCCGCTGGCCGACTCCAGCTCGCCCGGCATCGGGCGGTTCGCGGCGTTTTTTGGCGCCCAGGTGGCGGAACGGCAGCGCCTCGCCCGCGAGCTCGAGCGCATGGCGCGCGACGCGGAGAGGGCCGCGCGCGGGTCCTGCTGGTCGACGACGACAAGGACCTGCTGCAGCTCATTGCGATGCGGCTGAGTGCGGCGGGGTATGCGGTGACGGCGGTGGAGTCTGGGGAGGCGGCGCTGGCGGCGCTGGCGGTGTCGCGGCCGCAGGTGGTGGTGACGGACCTGCGCATGCAGGGCATGGACGGGATGGCGCTGTTTGATGCGATCCACCGCGACTCGCCCTCGCTGCCGGTGCTGATTCTCACCGCGCACGGCACGATCCCGGAGGCGGTGACGGCGACGCGCCGCGGGGTGTTCAGTTTCTTGACGAAGCCCTTTGAGCCCAAGGTTCTGCTGGATACGGTTGCCGAGGCGATGCGCCTGTCGAGCCCGCCTGCGGGGCAGATGGAGAACTGGCGCTCGGAGCTGATCACGCGCTCCTCCAGCATGGAGGACCTGCTGGCGCAGGCGCGGCGCGTGGCGGCTTCGGATGCGAGCGTGTGCATTTTCGGGCAGTCGGGCACTGGCAAGGAGCTGCTGGCGCGCGCGATCCACCGCGCGAGCCCGCGCTCGGGGGCGCCGTTCGTGGAGTTCCGCGAGGACCTGTACTACCGCCTGAACGTCGTCAAGCTCTACATCCCTTCGCTCGCCGAGCGCAGGGAAGACATTCCGCTCCTGGCCAATGAATTCCTGAATCGCCTGGCGACCCGATATCATCGCGGCCGGCTCGCCTTGTCGCCCGAGGCGATGCAGATTCTCGTGTCCGCGCCCTGGCCGGGGAACGTGCGCCAGCTCCTGAACGTGATCGAGCAGGCGGTGGCACTGGCGGCGACCGGGGGCAACGTCACCAAGGCGGCGCGGCTTGCCGGGCGCAATCGCACCGAGTTCTATCGCCTGCTCGAGCGCCACTCCCTCGAGCCAGGGATGTTCAAGGGCGCGCAGAAGGAGAAAGCTACGGCATGAAGAAGCTGCTTCTAACTCTCATTTGCTGGGGCTTCGTTCCCCTTGCGCTGGCGCAGGAGCTTGCGCCCGAGCAGCTCGTGCAGAAGGTCACCGACGAGGTGCTCGCGGCGATCAAGGCCGACAAGCAGCTTGCCGCCGGCGACAAGCAGAAGGCGGTGAAGCTCGCCGAGGAGAAAGTGCTGCCCTACATCGACTTCGAGGAGGCCACGCGCCTCGCGGTCGGCCGCGCCTGGGCGAAGGCGACCCCCGAGCAGAAGAAGCGGCTGGTGAGCGAGTTCCGCAGCATGCTGGTGCGTACCTATTCCACGTGCGCACCCAGTACCTGCGCCAGGGCGCGCCGCCGCTGCCGATCGACTTCCAGATGCACAAGGCCGGCAACACCTGGAAGGTCTACGACATCACGGTGGAGGGCGTGAGCCTGGTCCTCACCTACCGCTCCGAGTTCGATGCCGTGGTGAAGCAGGACGGCATCGACGGCCTCGTCAAGCGCCTCGTGCAGAAAAACACCCCGGCCGCCATAGGCGGCACTTCGGGCGGCGGCGCGCCGCAGAAGAAGTCGAAGTAAGTCAGCGGCGCTCGCGGCTCAGGCTGTAGTAGGTTCCGGCGAAGATCACCGCGGCACCGACGAGGACCGCGGCGTCGAAAGGCTCGCCGTAGAAGAGCGCCCCGACCACCGCGATCAGCGGCAGGCGCGCGAAATCCACCGGCACCACCACCGTCGCATCCGCGATCTTCATTGCGCGCATCATGCAGTAGTGCGCGGTGTAGCTGCCCACGCCGAGCAGCAGCATCCAGGGCGCGTCGGCGAGG
>JAQSVY010000164.1 GCA_029266935.1 Burkholderiales bacterium | reverse complement strand
GTCGAAGGCATCGCCGTGGCGGTTGGCGTCGCGCAGCAGCTGCGCCTCGGCCACCAGGAGCTGCACCTGCTCGTCG
Source organism: Burkholderiales bacterium (assembly GCA_029266935.1). Classification (GTDB taxonomy): domain Bacteria; phylum Pseudomonadota; class Gammaproteobacteria; order Burkholderiales; family SG8-39; genus SCGC-AG-212-J23. The sequence goes on along the minus strand of JAQSVY010000164.1, from coordinate 8,077 downwards.
GGATGGTCGGCGCCGACGCGCTTAAGGAACGCGCGCGCCTCGTCGAGCTTGCCCTGCTTGGCGATCGCGCCGGCAGTGCGCATGCGCGCCGGGAGCACGTGCTCGCCGGACTTGATGCCCTCGTACCACCGGATCGCATCGGGCCATTGCGTCTGCTCCTCGGCCATCTGCCCGAGCAGGTAGCGCACGCCGTTCGGGTCCCGGTAGCCCATGCCGAGCAGGCGCTTCATGTTCTCCTCGGCGACCGGGTAGTCCTTCAGCTGGAAGGCGAGCAGGCCGACGGCGTAGATCACCTCGGTGTTGCCGGGATTGGCGGCGAGCACGGCCTCGAACTGCTTGCGCGCCTCAGGGAAGCGCTTGTCGAGGACCAGCGCGCGCGCGTAGTGCATGCGCGCCTCGCGCGAATCGGGATTCTGCTCGACGAAGTCGCCGAGGCGCTTCGCCGCCGCGGCGGGAGATCGCTTCTGCAGCACCTGCGCCTCGAACAGCGCCGCGAGCTCCCAGTCGGGCCGCAGCGCCGCGGCCTGGCGGATGGCGGCCAGCCCGGCCGGCTCGTCGCCGGCGGCAATCGCCGCCTGGGCGATCGCGAAATGCGCCTGTGCGAGCTGCGGGTACTTGCCGGCGAGCCTGCGCACCACGCGCAGGTTGGATTTCTTGTCCGGGTTGCCGGCAAGCAGCCGGTTCAGCTGCATGAAGCCGTTCTCCAGGTTCATGCCTTCGCCGGCGAGCAGCTTCTGCAGGTAGGGCTCGGCCTCGTCGACGCGCTTGGCGGCGACGAGCAGCGCGGCAACGACCTGCACGGCCTGCGGCGACTGCGGCTCGATCTCCTGCCAGGTCTTCGCCGCCTCGAGCGCGAGCGCCGGCAGGCGCCCCTCGTTCGCCACCTCGACGGCGCGGCGCGCGACGCGCGCATCCCCGGTGCGCCGCGCGAGTTCCAGGTAGGTCTGCGCCGCGAGCTCGGCATCGCCCCGCTGCAGGGCGATCTCGCCGAGCAGGAACTCGTAGAGCATTGGCTCGTTCAGCTCGGCGGGCGCTGCGGCCGGCTTGGCGGCAGGTTGCGCCGCCAGACCGCCGGGGAAAGCGAGGAACGCCGCCAGAGCGAGCGGAGCGAGTCTCTTGACCATCTGAAGTTCGACCGATGTTAGGTATATTTGGTGCCCCGCACAAGGTCGAAACTCCTCATGCCGGAGCTCCCGGAAGTCGAAGTGACCAGGCGCGGGCTCGCCCCACAGCTCGCCGGCCGGCGCATCTCGGCAGTCGAAGTGCGCGAGCCACGCCTGCGCTGGCCGGTGTCGAGGGAGGTGCGCTCGCTCGCCGGGCGCACCGTGCGCGCGGTGCACCGCCGCGGCAAATACTTGCTGCTCGACTGCGGCGACGGCCACCTCATCGTGCACCTGGGCATGTCGGGCAGCCTGCGCCTGCTGCCGCCGGGCACGCCGGCGCAGAAGCACGACCACTTCGACCTCGTGCTCGGCGACCGCCTGCTACGCCTGCGCGATCCGCGGCGCTTCGGCGCGGTGCTGTGGACTTCGCGGGCCCTCGACAGCCACCCGCTGCTCGCGGGGCTGGGACTCGAGCCGCTTTCGCCCGCGCTCGCCCCCGCGCGGCTGCATGCGCTGACGCGCGGCTGCCGCATGCCGGTCAAGCAGTTCCTCATGGACGCGCGGCGCATCGTCGGCGTCGGCAACATCTATGCCTCGGAGAGCCTGTTCCGCGCCGGCATCGATCCGCGCAAGCGCGCCAACCGCGCTTCCCTCAACGATTGCACGAAGCTGGCCAAGGCCATCAAGCAGACGCTGCGCGCCGCGATCCGCGCTGGCGGCTCGAGCCTGCGCGACTACGTGGGCGCGGACGGCATGCTCGGGGAGTTCCAGAGCCGCACCTGGGTGTACGGCCGCGAAGGCGAGCCCTGCCGGCGTTGCCACAGCGCGATCAAGCGTATCGTGCAGGCAGGCCGCTCGAGCTTCTTCTGCCCTACTTGCCAGCGCTGACTTTTTTGCGCAGGCGCTCGCCCACCAGCGGGTGCACGAACTTGGAGACATCGCCACCGAGCGCAGCGATCTCGCGCACCAGCGTCGCCGAGATGAACATGTGCTGCTCGGAAGGCGTGAGGAACACCGTTTCGAGGTCGGGGTAGAGACTGCGGTTCATTCCCGCGAGCTGGAACTCGTACTCGAAGTCCGACACCGCGCGCAGGCCGCGCAGCACGACGCGCGCGCCCTGCTTGCGCACGAAATCGATGAGCAGGCTATCGAACCCGACCACCTGCGCGTTGGGCAGGCCGGACAGCGCCTCGCGCGCCATTTCGACGCGCTCGCCGAGGCTGAAGAAGGTGCGTTTGGCGCGGCTATCGGCCACGCCCACGACCAGCTCGTCGAAGAGCTTGCAGGCGCGGCGCACCAGGTCCTCGTGGCCGCGGGTCAGCGGATCGAACGTTCCGGGGTAGACCGCCTTGATCATCGCCTCTCCAGAAGCTGGTAGCTCACCTGGCCTGCGCGCGCGCGCTTGAGCTCGCGCCACGCGACGTCCTCGACCGGCCGCGCCGATTCCACGTAAACCCGTGCCGCCGGCGCGAGCCGCCCGGCGAGCCGCTCGAGCACGCCGGGCAGTGCATTCTGCCCGAACGGTGGATCGAGGAAAACCACGTCGAACTGGTCGGTTGCGCGCTGCAGATAACCGAACGCGTCGTCTTGGACCAGCTCAACCTGCGCCGCTCCTAACACGGCCTTTGTTTCCTTCAAGGAAAGAACGACGGAGCGATCCTGCTCGACCATGACCACGCGTGCCGCGCCGCGCGAGGCCGCCTCGAAGCCGAGCGCGCCGCTGCCGGCGAAGAGGTCCAGGCACGCCAGTCCCTCGAGCCGCTGTCCCAGCCAGTTGAACAGCGTCTCGCGCACGCGGTCGGGAGTCGGCCGCAGTCCGGGACGCGACGGCACTGCAATGCGCCTGCCGCGGAACTCGCCCCCGATGATCCGTATTCTTCCTGCCTTCTCGATTCTCTTGCGATTGGTAGAATGCAAGCGATCCATGGTAGCAGCGCTTTCCTGGGCAGCGCGCCTGAAGGCAGGCCTCGCGCGCACGCGGGAGGTGCTCAATACGCCCGTCTCGGAGCTGTTCTCGCGGCGGCGCATCGATGAATCCGCCTACGAGGAGCTGGAAACAGCGCTGCTGCAGGCCGACTGCGGCGTGGCCGCCACCCAGGCCGTACTCGCCGCCCTGCGCAAGCAGAAGCTCGAGGACGGTGAAGCGCTGAAGCGCGCTCTCAAGGACGCTCTACTCCAGCTACTTTCACCTCTTGAGAGGAAGCTCCAGGTAGCGGAAAAGCCCTTCGTCATCATGATCGCCGGCGTCAACGGCTCGGGCAAGACGACCTCGATCGGCAAGCTCGCCAAATGGCTGCAGGGGCAGCGCAAGAGCGTGCTCCTTGCCGCCGGCGATACCTTCCGCGCCGCGGCGCACGAGCAGCTCGTGGTCTGGGGGGAGCGCAACGGCGTGCCGGTCATCGCGCAGGCGGGCGGCGACCCCGGCGCCGTGGTGTTCGATGCGCTTGGCGCGGCGCGCGCGCGCGGCGTGGACGTGGTGATCGCCGACACCGCCGGACGCCTGCCGACCCAGTTGCACCTCATGGAGGAGATCCGCAAGGTGAAGCGCGTCGCGGCGAAGGCGCAGGCGGGCGCACCGCACGAAGTGCTGCTCGTGCTCGACGCCAATACCGGCCAGAACGCGCTCGCGCAAGTGAAGGCCTTCGACGACGCGCTCGGCCTCACCGGGCTCATCCTCACCAAGCTCGACGGCACCGCGAAGGGCGGTGTGGTGTGCGCCATTGCGCATGCGCGATCCAAGGGGTCCAGGGAGAAACCCATTCCGATCCTGTTCGTGGGAGTGGGCGAGCAGATCGACGACCTGCGGCCTTTTGCGGCGCGCGATTTCGTGGAGGCGCTGGTTGGTTAGCTTCTCCGCCGTGGTGAAGCGCTATCCCGGCGGGCAGCAGGCGCTGCGCGACGTGAGCTTCTCGATCGAGGCCGGCGAGCTGGTATTCCTCACCGGGCGCTCGGGCGCGGGCAAGTCGACGCTGCTCAAGCTCATCCCGGCGATCGAGCGGCCGAGCTCGGGCTCGGTGATCGTCAATGGGCAGAACGTCGGCATCCTCAAGCGCACCGCCATTCCCTACCTTCGCCGCAACCTCGGGCTGGTGTTCCAGGACCAGAAGCTGCTCTATGACCGCAGCGTCGCTCTCCGGCGGCGAGCAGCAGCGCCTCGCCATCGCCCGCGCGGTGGTGAACCGGCCCGCGGTGCTGGTCGCCGACGAGCCCACCGCCAACCTCGACGCGGAGTCGGCGGCGCGCGTCCTCGACATCTTCGTCGCCTTCAACCAGGTCGGCGTCACGGTGCTGCTCGCGACCCATGACCAGGGGCTGGTCGAGCGCTACGGGAGGCGCGTGCTGAACCTGAAGGACGGAAAGCTCGCGTGAGCGCCTGGCTGCGCCAGCATCGCCAGGCCTTCGGCGCCGCGCTGCGGCGCCTCGCCCGCGCGGCCGGCCTGCTGAGCGCGCTCGTCATCGGCGTCGCCCTGGCGCTGCCCGCCGGCAGCTACACGCTGCTCGAGAGCCTGCGCGGCCTGAGCGCGCGCCTCACCCTGGAACCGCAGCTCTCCGTTTTCCTGCCGCTCGACGCGAAGCGCAGCGATGTCGAGGCGCTGGGTGCGAGGCTGCGCGCGGACTCGCGCATCGGCGCGGTGCGGTTCGTGTCGCGCGAGGATGCGCTGAAGGAGCTCACGCAAGTGCAGGGTATCTCTGAAGTCGTCGCCGCGATCGGCCGCAACCCCCTGCCGGATGCGTTCGTGGTAAGCGCCAAGGTCGATGGCCTCGAATCGCTCGCCGCGGACCTGGGTAAGCTTCCGGGGGTGGCGCACGTGCAGGCCGACGCGGCTTGGGCGCGCCGCCTCGCCGCGCTCGGGCGCATGGGCCGGGTCGGGCTAGGGCTGCTCACCGGGCTCCTCGGCGCCGCGCTCGTCGCTGTGACCTTCAACACCATCCGGCTGCAGATCCTCACCCAGCGCGAGGAGATCGAGGTGTCGAAGCTGATCGGCGCCACCGATGCCTTCATCCGCCGCCCTTTCTATTACTTCGGGCTGCTGCAGGGACTCGCCGGCGGGGTGGTCGCGCTCGCGATCGTCGCCGGCGCCCTGGCGCTCCTCAACCGCGAAGTGCAGCCGCTCGCCGCCTCATACGGCTCCGCGTTCCGCTTCACCTTCCCGACGCCGGGGGACGCGCTGGCCATCGTGCTCTTCGCCGCCGCTCTCGGCTGGCTCGGCGCGCAGCTCTCCGTCAGCCGGCACCTGCGTGCAATCGAACCGGCGTAGCCGTCGCCGGTCAAAATCTCTGATCCGGCAATGGGTTATAAGTGTTAGCGCACACTTACGCCAAAGCATGCCATATGAACCATTCCGATGACTTAGCACTCTGAAGTAGTGAGTGCTAAGATTAATCGCTTAAGGAGGACTGCAAATGAACCCACAGGCGACGATGCCCTTCGCCGGGCCGGCTCCGGTCCCGATGCCGACGGGAAGCTTGGAAGCTTACATCCAGACCGTCAGCCGCTTTCCGATCCTCAGCCTCGAGGAGGAGCGCTCGCTCGCGCGCCGCTGGCGCGACGATGGCGACCTCGAGTCCGCGCGCAACCTCGTCCTTTCGCACCTGCGTCTGGTGGTGGCAGTGGCGCGCGGCTATCTCGGCTACGGCCTGCCGCACGCCGACCTGATCCAGGAGGGCAACATCGGCCTGATGAAGGCCGTGAAGCGCTTCGACCCGGAGCGCGGCGTGCGCCTGGTGTCCTTCGCCATCCACTGGATCAAGGCCGAGATCCACGAGTACATCCTGCGCAACTGGCGGCTGGTGAAGGTCGCCACGACCAAGGCGCAGCGCAAGCTCTTCTTTAACCTGCGCTCGATGAAGAGCGACCTCGCGCCCATGAGCGGCCAGGACATCAAGCGCGTCGCGAGCGAGCTGCGCGTCAAGCCCGAGGAAGTGGTCGAGATGGAGACGCGCCTTTCCGGGCAGGAGATCGCCTTCGAGGGCGAGCGCGATGACGAAGAAGCGTTCGCCCCGGCCGACTACCTCGCCGACAGCGCCGACGAGCCCTACCGGGCGCTCGAGGCGCAGGAAGAGGAAAGAAGCAAGGTCGATAACCTGAAGTCCGCGCTCGCCGTGCTCGACCCGCGCAGCCGCCGCATCATCCAGGCGCGCTGGCTGAAGGAGAAGAACGCCGCCACGCTGCACGATCTCGCCGCGGAGTTCAACGTCTCCGCCGAGCGCATCCGCCAGCTCGAGGCGAAGGCGCTGCAGAAGATGCGCAAGGCATTGCCCTCGCCCCTCTAGGAGCGCAGCAGGGCCTTCAGGTCGTCGGCGAGGTCCTGCGCGATCCGCTCGTGCCGTACGAGTAGCCGCAGGCGACCCAGCGGATCGATGACGTAAGTCTGCCCGCTGTGGTCTACGGTGTAGCCGTCGCCCTGCTTCCGCTTCTCGTAGTAGATCTTGAATTCCTTGGCGACGCGCTGCGTTTGCGCCGCGTCGCCGCGCAGCGCGAGGAAGCTCGGATCGAAGGCCCCCACGTACTCGGCCAGCGCCTTCGGCGTGTCGCGCTCGGGGTCGACTGTGACGAACAGAACCTGCACGCGGGCCGCATCCGCTCCAAGTTTTTTTAAGCTGCTTGCAATATCGACAAGCGTAGTCGGGCACACGTCCGGGCACTGCGTGAAGCCGAAGAAGAGCACCACCGCCTTGCCGCGAAAGTCCTCCAGGCGGCGCAGCCGCCCGGTGTGGTCGGTGAGCTCGAGCTGCGAGCCGTACTCCACCCCGGTGATGTCGGTGCTCTTGAACTTCGGCTCCTCGGCGCAGGCCGCGAGCAGAAGGCTACAGGTGATGATCGACCAGAAGCGAGGCAAAGAGAAGTGCCAGGTAGGCAATGGAGTAGCGGAAGGTTTTCTGCGCCACAGCGTCGGTATAGGCGAAATGGATGCGCAGAGCATGGGCGAGGAAGATGGCGCCGAGGATGCTCGCCGCGGCCAGGTAGAGCGCGCCGCTCATGCGGATCACGTAAGGCAGCAGGCTGACCGCGAACAGGATCAGCGTGTAGAGCAGCACCTGCAGACGCGTATAGCGCTTGCCGTGCGTCACCGGCAGCATGGGCACGCCGGCGCGCGCGTAGTCCTCGGTGCGATACAGCGCGAGCGACCAGAAGTGCGGCGGCGTCCAGGCGAAGATGATGAGGAAAAGCACCATCGCCTCGATGCCGACCTCGCCAGTCACCGCCGCCCAGCCCAGCACCGGCGGCATCGCCCCCGAGGCGCCGCCGATGACGATGTTCTGCGGCGTGGCCGGCTTCAGGATCACGGTATAGACGATGGCGTAGCCGACGAAGGTGGCCACCGTGAGCCACATCGTCAGCGCATTGACGAACTGCAGCAGCACCCAGAGCCCCGCGCCGCCCAGGGCACCGGCGAACACCAGCGTCTGCAGCGGCGAGAGCTCGCCGCGCGGCAGGGGGCGCCACCGCGTGCGCTGCATCAGCGCATCGATCTTCTGCTCGACGAGGCAGTTCACCGCCGCGGCAGCGCCTGCCACCATCGCAATGCCGAGCGTGCCGGCGAGCAGCACCTGCGGCTCGACCATGCCGGGGGCCGCGAGGAACATGCCGATCACCGCGGTGAAAACGATGAGGGAAACGACGCGCGGCTTCGTCAGCGCATAGAAAGCGCGGATGCGTTGCGTGATGCCGGCAGGAAGAGCGTATGTAGTCAAACGGGAAGATGGCGAGTTTATCACGCGGCTCAGCCGATCCTCGAGTAGCGCAGCAGCCGCTGCAGGTCCCTGATGATCCGCGACGGATCGGGCTCGCGCGGGAATCGCAGCATCAGATTGCCAAGCGGATCGACGAGGTAGATGTGGTCGGGGGTAAAGGCCGGGTCCTCCAGCGCAATGACGCGCGTGCCCTCGATCGCGGCCAGCAGCTCCGCGCGCGGCGCCCCTCCGTCGCTGACGAGCCACAGCCGCTCGATGCGCTCCATGTCCTTGCCCTG
>JAQSVY010000163.1 GCA_029266935.1 Burkholderiales bacterium | reverse complement strand
GGCCGCAGCAGGTCCTGCGCTTCGCGGTAGCTGCCGTTTCTCGCGAGCTCCTCGGCCTGCGCCACAAGCACGCGGTGGCGCCGGTCGATCGCCACCTGCTCGAGGCCGGCCGTCGCCCGGGCGTTCCCCGGCTCGTGGCTCTGCACCCGTTGATAGAGCGCCTCCGCCATATCGAGCTGCCCGGCGCCGCGCAAGGTCTCCGCCTGCACCAGCCATTGCGCGACCAGCAGCTCGCGCAGCCGGTAGTACTCCGCGCGCACCGCGAGGTCCTGCGGGTTTGCCTTCTCCGCCTCCTGCAGCATGGCGAGCGCCTCTTCGCCGCGGCCTTCATGGAAGCGCTTGCGCGCCTCATCGACCGCGGTGGGCGCCAGGGCGCAGCCGGCCAGAATCAGCGCGAGGACGATGAGAGCGAATTTTTTCACGGCGAGCCTCCCGAAGGCCGTACGTGGATGGTGAGGCGCAGCTGCGCCTGCAGCTGCGTGTCCGCGGCGCGCTTGCGCTCCAGGCGCAGCGCTTCGATGGAGGCGACTGGCATGTCCTTGAGCACCGCGGACACGAAGTCGCGCAGCTGCGGGTAAGTGCCGCTCACGGGCAGGTTGACGCGGTAGGCCCATAGCCCGACCGGGCGCCGCTCGAGGCGGTATTCGCCCTGCGCCAGCTCCAGCCCGGCGGCACGCCCCATGCCGTGCAGGCGCTCGACCTCGTCGGTGAGCCGGTCGCTGCGCGGGAAAAGCGCCTGGAAGCGGCGCAGCTCCTCGGCGCGGCCGCTCGAGGAGACCGGCTGGTAGGGCACGCGGGCGCGCAGGCGCTCGGCGGCGAGCCGCTGCGCCGCGAGCTCCTCCTCGAGCGGCTGCAGCGCGGTGAACCAGAACCCGGCACACGCGAGCAGCACGCCCACGCCGAGCACGCCGGCGGCGCCGAGCCTGCGCAGCCCTGCCTCGAGCCGGGCTCTCATCGCAGCAGCGCCTGCACGGAGAACTGCACCGGGCGCAGCGGGTCGTCGCGCTGCACCTGGTGGCTCACGACGTGCGTGTCGGAGAGGCCCGGGGCGGCGCCGAGCCGCCGCACGTACTCGAACATCGCTTCGCGGTTGCGCGCCTCGGCGGTGAGCCGCAGCACGCGCGATTCCGCGTCGGGCTGCAGCTGCAGCAGCGCCACGTCGCGCGTCGACGCCCGCTCCACCGCCTGCACGAGCGTCGCCCAGGGGAGGGTGAGGCTGCGCACCACCGCCTCGGCGTTCTTCGCCTCCTCGTCCAGGCGTGCCGGCGGCACGACGCGCCGCTGCGGGCCGGCGAGGTCGGCGGCCGCAACCAGGCGCGTGAGCTCGAGCTGCGCCTCGCGGTGGCGGACGAAGAGCCCCGCCGCGAGCGCGAGAGAGATCGCGAGCAGCAGGAACCCGGGCCAGCGCGCGCGCCGCCGCGGCACCAGGTAATCGAGCTCGAGCCTGCGCGGCCTAATGGATTTCCCCCTGCGACAGATCGATCACCGTTTGCGGGCTGTCGCCCGCGACGCGGTAGCGCTCGCGCTCGAGCAGCGCCTGCCATTCGCCGCGCGCGTTTTGCACCGCCAGCCACTTGCCGCGCGCGTGCAGCGCGACGCAGGTGCGCTCCTCGTCGGCGAGCACGAGCCACGCGCCTTCGGGCGGAACCGCGCCGCGTGCGCGATTGAACGCCGCCATCAGCTCGGGCTGGATCGAGACGAGCTTCGCCGCTGCGCCGCGTGGCAAGGCGCCCTTCAGCGCTTCGAGCACCGTCTTGTCCACCGCGCTCGCCAGGCCGTCGCTCCAGCGGAAAACCCAGTTCCTGGCGCGCTCGCCGTGGACGCGCCCGAAATGGTGGCGCAGGTATGCCTGCTCCTCGGCTTCGCCATCGAGGGCGTCGTTCCAGGGCACGACGAGGTAGCGCACGAGCCGGTTCGACAACACGACCGTGAGCCGGCAACGCCCGAGCTCGCCCGGCGCCGGCAGCCCGCCCGGGACGGCGGCGACGCGCACGGTACGCGGCTCAGGAAACAAACGTGACACGGTTGATCTCCGCGAGCGTGGTTTCGCCATTGCGCACCGCCTCGAACGCCGTCTCGCGCAGGAAGCGGGTGCCGGCGCGCTTCGCCGCCTCCCTCAGCGCGCGCAGCGGCGCTCGCGCGGTGATCAGCTCGCGCAGCTCGTCGTTGAGGATCATCAGCTCGGCGATCGCCTTGCGGCCCTTGTAGCCGGCACCGCGGCACTCGCGGCAGCCCTTTCCGGTCCTGAACTTCCAGCCTCGAACGGCCTCGGCCGTGAGGCCGCTTTCGCTCAGGAGATCGGCCGATGGGGCCTCCTCCTCGGCGCAGTGCCGGCAGACCAGGCGCACGAGGCGCTGCGCGAGGATGGCGTTCAGCGCCGAGACGAAGCCGTACAGGTCGACGTTCATGTGCATGAAGCGGCCGATGACGTCGAACACGTTGTTGGCGTGCACGGTGGTGAAGACGAGGTGGCCGGTGAGCGCCGACTGCACCGCGATGTTGGCCGTCTCCGGGTCGCGGATCTCGCCCACCATGATCTTGTCGGGGTCGTGGCGCAGGATCGAGCGCAGGCCGCGCGCGAAGCCGAGGCCCTTCTTCTCGTTCACCGGGATCTGCAGGACGCCGGCGAGCTGGTACTCGACCGGGTCCTCGATGGTGACGATCTTGTCCTGGCCGCTGTTGATCTCGCTGATCGCGGCGTACAGCGTCGTGGTCTTGCCGCTGCCCGTGGGGCCGGTGACGAGCAGCATGCCGTAGGGCTCGCGCGACAGGCGCCGCAGACGCTTCACGTCCTCGGCGTCGAAGCCGAGCGCCTCGAGCGAGAGCTGCTGCTGCGTCGCCTCGTAGAGCGCCTGCTTGTCGAGCACGCGCAGCACCGCGTCCTCGCCGTGGATGCTCGGCATGATGGAGACGCGGAAGTCGACCGCGCGGCCGCGCTCGAGGGCCTTGAAGCGCCCGTCCTGCGGCACCCGGCGCTCGGTGATGTCGAGCTCGGCGAGCACCTTGACGCGGGCGATCGCCTGCTCGGCCTGCGCCGTGTCCTGGATGAGCTTCGCCTGCGAAAGGATGCCGTCGATGCGGAACTTGATGGCGAGGCCCGCGGGCAGGGTCTCGAGGTGGATGTCGCTCGCGCCGAGCATCAGCGCGTCGCGCAGCGTCGAGCGCACCAGGCGCACGACCTCGCTCGTCTCCTCGCCGATCGCCCTGAGCGAGAGATCCTCGACGCGCACGCGCTCGTCGGGTCCCGCGCTCGCGCCGGCGCGCACCTCGTCGAGCGCGCGCAGCGACTCCTCGTGCGCGGCGAGGAAGGCGACGAGGTCGCCGCGGTGCGCGACGCGCCAGGCGAAGGGCTCGGCGATGCGCTCCTCGGCCCAGGCCTGCAGCTCCGCGGAGAACGGGTCGTCGAAGGCGAGCAGGAGCCCGCCCTCGCCGCGCAGCAGCACGCAGCCGCGCTGCGCGCACTCCGCGAAGGGCAGCAGGTCGAACGCCGGCGCAAGGTCGCGCAGCTCCTCCATCCGCAGTGGCTCCAGGCGCAGGGTCTGCGCGAGCCGCGCGGTGAAGGCATCGGCGTCGAGCCCGAGCGACTCCTCCAGCACGTCCACCAGGCGCCGGCGCGCCGCGGCGGCCGCCTCGCGCGCCTGTTCGATCTGCGCCGTGTCGATCACTGCAGGCTCCCGGCGAGCTCGAAGATGGGCATGTACATGAGGATCACGATCACCCCGATGACCAGGCCGATGAGCGCCATCAGGATCGGCTCGAAGAGCCGCGTGAACCAGTCCACCCAGCGCGCCATCTCCTCGTCGTGGAAGGCGGCGATGCTCTCCAGCATCTCGCCGATATTGCCGCCGCGCTCGCCGACCACCAGCAGGCGCGCGGCCACCGGGGTGGTGAGCCCGTTCGCCTCCATCGACTGCGACAGCTTGTGCCCTTCGGCGACGGCGCGGCTCGCCGCGGTGAGCCGCCCGCGCAGCAGCGGATGCAGCAGCTCGCCGGCCGACTCCAGGGCGTTCACCAGCGGCGTGCCGCCGCGCACGAGCATGCCGATGGTGCGGTAGAAGCGCGCGAGCTGGTACACCTTGAGCCGCTCGCCGATCGCCGGCAGGCGCCACAGCAGGTTCGCAATCTCCTCCCTGAAACTTCGCAGCAAATAGATCGCCGCAACGATCACCACGGCCGCCACCGCCAGCACCAGGAGGCCGTGCTCGTCCACCGCCTGACCCCAGGCGAGCAGCCAGCGCGAGAAGAGCGGCAGGTCGCCGCCGCGCTCGGCGTAGATGCGCCCGAAGCGCGGCACGACGTAAAGGAGGAGGAACAGCGCCACCATGCCGCCCACCGCCATCAGCAGCAGCGGATAGATCGAGGCGTTGACTACCCGCTTGCGGATCGCCTCGAGCTGGGTGGCGTAGGCGATGTAGCGCGCCAATGCCGGCGCCAGGTCGCTGGTGCGCTCGGCGGCGCGTACCGTGGCGATGTAGAGCGTGGCGATGTAGAGCGCCCCGAAGGCCTGCGGGAACTGCTCGAGCGCGGCGGAGAGCGGCCGTCCCTCGCGCAGCGTCGCGGCGACGCGCTCGAGGAGCAGGCGCCACTCCTCGGTCCGCTCCTTCTGCGCCAGCGTGTCGATCGACTCCACCAGGGGCAGGCCGGCCTGCAGCAGCGCCCGCAGCTCCTGGCTGAAAAGCACGAGCGGGAAGCGCGCTCGGCCGCTCTGCCACAGCAGGCTTCTTCTCGGGCGCACGCTGAGGATCGTGTAGCCGCGGCCTTCGAGCGCCTGCACCGCGCTCGCCTCGTCCTGGGCCTGGAAGTCGAGCAGCTCCACGTTGCCCTCCGGACCGATTGCCTTGAGCTCGAAGCGCATCGCCGGGGCTAGTGGT
>JAQSVY010000162.1 GCA_029266935.1 Burkholderiales bacterium | reverse complement strand
TTGGGGGAAGGCCGATGATACCGAAACGCTGTGATAGAAAGCACATTCATGGCGATACTGATGCAGGGCTTTCCGCCCGAGGCGGCGGGGCAGGTGACGCTGGCGAACTGGCGCTCGCCCCCCTTCAACCGCTGGGGCTTCCAGCATGTGCGGGAGCTCATCCCCACGGCCGACATCGCGAACGACCCGCGCCGTGCATGGAATCTGGATCCGGGAAAAAGCGAGCTCGATCTGCCCTGGTTCAGCGACTTCCTCGCGCAGACCGATACCGACGGCCTCGCCATCGTGCACCGCGGGCGCCTGGTGCTCGAGCACTACGCCAACGGCACGACCGCCGAGACGCCGCACATCCTCATGTCGGTGTCGAAATCGATGCTCGGGCTGCTGGTGGGCATCCTTGCTTCTCGTAAAGAGCTGGCACTGGACGCGCTGGCGGTGGACATCGTTCCGGAACTCAAGAACACCGCCTACCGGGGTGCCACGCTGCGCCAGCTCCTCGACATGCGCACCGGCGTCGCCTTCGACGAGGATTACCTCGCCACCACCGGGCCGATGATCGCCTACCGCAAGTCGACCGGCTGGAACCCGGTCCAGGCGGGTGAAACGCCTTCCGATTTGAGGTCCTTTTATAAAGTCCTTACACAATCCGATCGAGCGCATGGCGGCGCCTTCCGCTACACGTCGCCCAACACCGACTTGCTCGGCTGGGTGATCGAGCGCGCCAGCGGGGGGCGCTACGCCGACCTGATGAGCGAGCTCCTCTGGAAGCCGCTCGGTGCCGAACGCAGCGCCTACATCACCGTCGACCGCCTAGGCGCGCCGCGCTGCGCCGGCGGCATGTGCACGACGCTGCGCGACCTGGCGCGCGTCGGCCAGATGATGGTCGAAGGCGGGCGCGGCATCGTGCCGCGCGAGTGGATCGACGACCTGGAGCGCGGCGGCGACCGCGCCGCCTGGGACGCGGGCAACTTCGCCTACATCTTCCCGGGGCTGCCGATGCGCTACCGCGCCAAGTGGTACGCGCTCGACGGCGAGCCGCCGATGCTCTTCGCCTGGGGCATCCACGGGCAGCATCTCTTCGTCGACCGCGCGCGCGAGATCGCCATCGCCAAGTTCTCCTCGCAGGCGCAGCCGGTCGACGTCGAGCGCATGGCGGTCACGCTCCGCGCGGTCGGGCAGATCCGGACGCTGCTAGCCGGTTAGCCTATCGGCGCCGCCACGGCGTTTAACCGCGCCGTGGAAGGCTGGCGGGCATGGCCCGGCTGAAATTCGGCAGGAAGGCGAAGATCGTCGCCACGACCTTCGTCGCCACCACGCTGCTGGTGCTGCTCGTCGCCAACCTCGCGCTCGGCGACAAGCGCATCGACCAGCAGGTGCCGGTGCTCTACAGCGTCGAGGACGCGCAGTTCCGCCGCAGCATGGGCGTGATCCTCGGGCCGGCGATGATCGCCGGCAACCGCGTCGAGGCGCTGGTGAACGGCGACCGCATCTTCCCGGCGATGCTTGAGGCGATCCGCGGCGCGAAGCGCACCATCACCTTCGAGACCTACGTCTACTACTCCGGCACGATCGGCGCCGAGTTCAGCCGCGCGCTCGCCGAGCGCGCGCGGGCCGGGGTGAAGGTGCACGTCATCTTCGATGCCGTCGGCGCGGGCAAGATCGACGACAGGTTCGAGGACGACATGCGCGCGGCCGGGGTGGAGCTGGAGAAGTACAACCCGCTGCGCTGGTACACCCTCGCGCAAATGAACAACCGCACGCACCGCAAGCTGCTCGTCGTAGACGGGCGCGTCGGCTTTACCGGCGGCGTCGGCATCGCCGACGAATGGGCCGGCGACGCGCAGGACCCGAAGCACTGGCGCGACACGCACTTCCGCATCGAGGGGCCGGCGGTGGCGCAGCTGCAGGCGGCGTTCATGGAGAACTGGATCGAGATCACCGGCCGGGTGCTGCACGGCGAGGCGTACTTTCCGCCGCTTGCGCCCGCCGGCAGCCAGACGGCGCAGTTCTTCGTCAGCTCCCCCGGCGGCGGCGGCGAGAGCATGCAGCTCATGTACCTGCTTTCGATCGCGGCGGCGACGAAGCGGCTGCGCATCTCCGCCTCGTACTTCGTGCCCGACGACGTCGAGGTACGCGCGCTCGCGGATGCGGCGCGCCGCGGCGTGCGTGTGCAGATCGTTCTGCCCGGCGCGCAGATCGACTCCGAGATCGTGCGCCGCGCCTCGCGCGCGAGCTGGGGCGGGCTGCTGCGCGCCGGGGTGGAGATCTACGAGTACCAGCCCACCATGTACCACTGCAAGGTGATGATCGTCGACGGCCTGTGGGTCTCGGTGGGCTCGACCAACTTCGACTCGCGTTCGTTCAGCGTCAACGACGAGGCCAACCTGAACATCCTCGATCCGGACTTCGCGCGGGATCAGGAGCGCATCTTTGCCGAGGACTTGAAGCGCGCGAGGCGCATCACCCTGGAACAATGGCAGTCGCGCCCGTGGACGGAGAAAGTCTGGGAGCACACCATGGGCCTTCTCAGTTCGCAGCTATGATTCGTCCATGTGGCTGCGCTTTCTCGCGCTTGGCCTTGGCGCCATGGCGCTCGCGACGCTCCTCGCCTCGGGTCCGGGGACGCGCCTTGGCCTGTGGGACTGGCGCGCCGGGCTCGGGCTGCTGCGCTACGCCACCTACCTGGGCATCGGCGCGTCGGTCGTTGCCGTGGTTGCGCTCGCCATCCCGCCGATTCGCCGCGGCCACGCCCGAATGTTGATCCTGGCGTTGGTGCTTGGCCTGGCAAGCCTGGCGCCGCCGCTCGCCTTCCAGCGTCATGCGCGCGCGGCGCCGCCGATCAACGACATCACCACGGAGACCGGGAACGCCAGCAAAGCGCAGCGCGACGCCTATCCTGACATCCAGCCGATCACGCTCGCCGAGCCGCCGCTGAAGGCGTTCGAGCGCGCCGTCGCCGCCGCGCAGGCCATGGGCTGGGAGATCGTCGCGCGCGACCCGGCGGCCGGGCGCATCGAGGCGGTCGACATTACCTTCTGGTTCGGCTTCAAGGACGATGTGGTCGTGCGCGTGGCGGCCGCTCCGGGCGGCGGCAGCCGCGTCGAGGTGCGCTCCAAGTCGCGCGTCGGGCGGGGCGATACCGGTACTAATGCCCGCCGGATCAGAGGCTTCCGCGAGCGGCTGTCCTGATTTAGGGGTACCCTAGGGGAATTGCGGATTCGTGGAAGGGAAAGAGCACATGAAACGCATCGCGATCGTGCTGGCTTTTGCGCTTGCCGCCCCGGTGTGGGCCCAGGAACAGAAGCCCGCGCCCAAGGAGCCGGAGAAAAAGGAGCCGGTGGCCGAGAAGAAAGAGCCAGCGCGAATGGCTTCGAGGAGGCCGAACCCGAAGCGGCACGAAGACGCGCGCCACTGCCTCGAGAGGCCGACCAACACCGAAATCATCAAGTGCTCAGAAGAGTACCTCTAGGCGGCGGCCAAGGCAGCCCTTCCGGCGGGCCCGGGCGGCCGAGGTCCACCGCCACATAGAGGTCGGTCTTTCCCCGGCGCACCAGCAGCCCGATGCGGCCGTCGGCACGCTGGACCACGAGCCGGCTGAACTCCTCGAAGCTGAGCACGCGCGTACGGTTGACGCCATAGACGACGTCGCCCACGCGCAGGCCAGCGCGCTCCGCCGCGCCGGTCGCCTGGACGACCGCCAGGCCATAGGTAAGTCCAAGCGACTGCAGCACCTTTCCCGGCAGCTCGCGTAGCGCGAATCGCGAGGCATCGGCATCCTCCAGGGTCACGAGGCGCAGCTGTTCCACGGGAGGCGGCTCGCATCCGGCGAGCAAGAGCGCCAACAGTGCCAGGCAGACCCTCAGGACTACCCCACCGGCATCGGGACGTAGATCGCGCCCTCGCCGCGGCGCACGAGCAGCGCCACGCTGGTGCCCTTCTCCTGCTGCGCGAGGAGCTTGTTGAACTCCTCGATGCTCGAGAAGCGCTGCTGATTCACCGCGAGGATGATGTCGCCGGGAAGAATCGGGCTCGACTGCGCCGGCTGCCCGACCACGTCGACGACCACGAGTGCGTAGTCGACACCGAGCGTCTTGCGGTCGGCCGCGGGAAGTTCGCGCACTGCGAGGCCGAGGCGATTGGACGCGGTGGGCTTCTCGCGCGTCGCGGCCTTCGCCACCGTCTCCTCCTGCGGGATCTCGCCGACGCTGACCTTGAGGCTCTCGCGCTTGCCGGTGCGCATCACCTCCATCGTCGCCTGGGTGCCCGGCTTGGTGGCCGCCACCAGGCGCGGCAGCTCGTTCGCGTCCTCGAGCTTCTTGCCGTTCCAGGCAAGCACCACGTCGCCGACGTGCGCGCCGGCCTTCTCCGCCGGGCCGTTCTTCTCGACGTTGACGATCACCGCGCCCGACGTGGATTCGAGCTTGAAGGACTGCGCGAGCTCCTTGGTGAGCGGCTGGATGCCGATGCCGACGCGTCCGCGCGTCACCTTGCCCTGGGTCTGCAGCTGCTTCGCCACGTCGAGCGCGACCTCGATCGGGATCGCGAACGACACGCCCATGTAGCCGCCCGTGCCG
>JAQSVY010000161.1 GCA_029266935.1 Burkholderiales bacterium | reverse complement strand
CCGCCCTCGATGTTGCCCTTGGTCGGCTGCGAGTCCATGAGGTCGCTGGTCTTGTGCCGCTCGACGACCTGCTGGTAGCGGTCGAACATGAACTGGAACTTCTGGCGCACTTCGTCGTTGCGGCAGCGCGCGGCGACGAGGTGCTCGCCACCGGTGAGCTCGGTCGTCTCGCCGAAAACCATGGTGACGCCGAGCGGGTACATCTTGTCGAACGCGTTGCCCACGGTGGGATTCGCACCGCAGCCGGAGGTCGTGTCCGATTCCCCGCACTTGGTCGAGACCCACAGGTCCTTCAGCGGCCGCTCCTCGCGGCGCAGCTCGGAGGCCCACTGCACGTATTCCTTCGCCGCCTTGGAGGCGCGCATGATGGTGTGGTGGTCGCCGTGCTGCTCGATGCCGAAGTGCGCCACGGGCTTGCCGGTCGCACGGATGCCGTCGGCGACCTTCTTCGCCCAGGTGTCCTCGATGCAGATCACCACCACGGCCGCGACGTTGGGATTGCAGCCCGCGCCGATGAGCGTCCTGAAATGCAGGTCCAGGTCGGCGCCGAACTGCAGCCGGCCATAGGGGTGGGGGATGGCGAGGGAGCCCTTGACGTTGTTCTCCACGGCTTGCGCGGCAGCGTTCGAGAGATCGTCGACCGGCAGGATGAGGACGTGGTTCCTCACGCCGACCCTGCCATTTTCCCTTTTGAAACCGAAAAAGCTTGCTTTCGAAAGATCCATGTTCACCAACGCTTGGTTTTGACGTTATGGACGTGGAGGTGCTCTCCGCGGCCGATGGGCTTCACTACTTTGCCGATGTCAATGCCGTACTTGATCACCGTGTCGCCGGCCTTGTAGTCCTTGAGTGCCACCTTGTGCCCGATGGGGATGTCGTTTTTCGCGGTGACCTCGATGTCCTTGTCGTCTTCCATGATCCAGCCCTTGAGCGGCTGGCCGGCCCTGATGCCTTCCACGACGACGACGCCCACGCCGTCGCCTTCCTCGTGAACCACGAAATGGATCATTGCGTGCTCCGGACTTGAAGCCGCTATTCTAGACGCATGTACACGCGCCGCCGCTTCCTGCAGAGCCTCGGCGTCCTGGCCGTTCCGAAATTTGAGATTTCAGCAAATCCGTTCTCGCTTGGCGTGGCTTCGGGATATCCGTCGCCCGATGGCATGGTGCTGTGGACACGGCTCATGGGCGTCGACCCGGTGGCACTGCCGCTGCGCTGGGAGATCGCCGCGGACGAGGCCATGAAATTCGTTGTTTTTTCCGGAACGGCTACTGCGGAGCCGGCGTGGGCGCACTCGACGCACGTGGAGGTGCGGGGGCTCGAGCCCGATCGGTGGTACTGGTACCGCTTCAGCAGCGCCGACGCGCAAAGCCCGGTGGGGCGCACGCGCACGGCGCCCGCGCACGGCGCCGAGCCATCACGACTGCGCTTCGCTTTCGGCTCCTGCCAGCAGTACGAGCAGGGCTACTACGGCGCCTACCGCCATGTCGTCGAAGACGCGCCCGACCTCATGGTGTTCCTCGGCGACTACATCTACGAGTCGAGCTGGGGCAGGGACCACGTGAGGAGTCACGGCGCGCTCGAGCCCTACACGCTCGAGCAGTACCGCGCGCGGCACGCGCTGTACCGCAGCGATCCCGACCTGCAGGCAGCGCACGCCGCCTGCCCCTGGGTGGTGACCTGGGACGACCACGAGGTCGACAATGACTATGCCGACGATCGTCCCGAGGACGGCATGCCGCGCGAAGCGTTCCTCGAGCGGCGCGCCGCCGCGTACCGCGCCTACTACGAGCACATGCCCTTGCCGGCGCGGATGCGGCCCGAGGGCCATCGCATGCGCATCCACACGCGGGTGAGCTGGGGCCGCCTTGCCGAATTCCACGTGGCCGACACGCGCCAATATCGTTCCTGGCAGGCCTGCCCGCACTCGAATCGTCCCGGCGGCGGCAACACAATCGACATCGAGCAATGCGCCGCGCTCGCCGATCCCGGCCGCGGCATGCTGGGGCGCGTCCAGGAGCGCTGGCTCAAGCGCGGCCTCTCCGAATCGCGCGCGCGCTGGAACGTGCTCGCGCAGGCCACGCGCATGGCGCAGTTCGACCAGAAGCCCGGGCCCGGCCGGCGCGCCTGGACCGACGGCTGGGACGGCTACCCCGCCGCCCGTCAGCGGATGCTGAATCATTTCCTGGAAAGAAGAATCCGTAATCCCGTGGTGATCGGCGGCGACGTGCATTCCTTTCACGTCTGCGAGCTCAAGCCCGATTTCGAGGATCCCAGCTCGCCGGTCGTGGCGAGCGAGTTCGTCGGCACCTCGATCACCTCGCAGGCCTGGGCGCAGGAGCGCGTGAACCGGCTCCTTCCCGACAACCCGCACATCCTGCTCGCAGATGGCCGCTACCGCGGCTACACGCGCGTCGACGTCCGCCCGAAGCTCCTTGAAGCAGACCTGCGCGCGGTCGATTCGGTGCGCCAGCGCGAAACCGGCTGCAGCACGCTCGCCTCATTCGTCGTCGAGGACGGCAGGCCCGGCCCGCAGCGCGCCTAGCGCCGCGCTGCGGCTATTTGCAGCGCAGGTTGCCCAGTGTCGGGTCGATCGGGCGAGTGCAGTCCTGCTCGCTCACCTTCCGGTCGGGCGCGAGCTGGGGCGTCGGATCGCGCGCGGTTTCGTAGCCGTAGATTCCGGCGGCTACGATGCCGAGGCCGATCACGGTCGCGGTGCGCGAATCGGTCCCGATGTGCACCGTGCAACCGCCCAGCAGCATCGCGAGCAGGATGGTCCGCTTCATGACGTGCATGCCCTCTGCAGGCGATCGAGCACTGCCGCCCATTCTGCCGATTGCGGCGGCGCCTCGACGAGGATGACTTCGCAGCCCGCGGAGTCCAGCTCGCGCAGCGCGGCGTAAAGGCGCTGCGCGTACGCCGCCGGATCGCGCGGCATGCGCAGCCAGTAGTCGACGCGCTCGTCAGGACGCGAGAAGGCGAGGACGGCGATGCGGTCCTTCATCATGCCGATCTGCTTGTCGAGCTGGTGCGTGGGCACCAGTCGGGCCGGCGTGCGGGGCGCATAGTGGCGATCCATGCCGCCGGCGTGGCGCGGAGAATCGGCAGCCCGCGCCCGAAGGGGTGTTCCCAGCTGCTCCTCAGAAATGCCGCCGGGACGCAAGAGCACCGCGTCAGGCCCCGAGAGATCCACGATGGTCGATTCGATGCCAACATCGCTGGGACCGCCTTCCAGCACCAGATCGACCTCGTCGCCGAGGTCCTCGCGCACATGCGCTGCGGTGGTCGGCGACACGAGCCCGAAGCGATTCGCCGATGGCGCCGCAATTCCGCCTCCGAACTGCTTGAGAAGTTCCTGTGCAACCGGATGCGAGGGCACACGCAGGCCGACGGTGTCCTGCCCGCCGGTGACGAAGTCCTGCGCGAGCTTCGAGCGCCTGAGGATCAAGGTGAGTGGGCCAGGCCAGAAGCGCGCCGCGAGCTTGCGCGCCGCCTGCGGGACCTCGCGTGCCCAGCCGAAGGCCTGCTCGCCCGAGGCGAAGTGCACGATCACCGGGTGGTCGGCCGGGCGGCCCTTCACGGCGTAAAGGCGCGCCACCGCCTTCGCATTGGAGGCGTCGGCGCCGAGGCCGTAGACGGTCTCGGTGGGGAAGGCGACGAGTCCGCCGGCGCGGAGCAGCTCCGCGGCCTTGCGGATCTCGGGCGTCATGATTTGGGCAGCTCGGCTTTCTTGACTGCTTCGGCTTGCTTCTTCCGGAAATCCTTCAACTTCGCGGCGAGCTTTTCATCCGACAAGGCGAGCATCGCCACCGCGAAGAGGGCAGCGTTCGCCGCGCCTGCTTCGCCGATGGCGAAGGTGGCGACCGGGATGCCTTTCGGCATCTGCACGGTGGAAAGGAGCGAATCGAGCCCCTGCAGGTGCTTGGAGGGCATCGGCACGCCGAGGACGGGCAGCGTGGCGTGCGCCGCGACGACGCCCGCGAGGTGCGCCGCGCCACCGGCGCCGGCGATGATCGCCTTCAGGCCGCGCTTCGCCGCGCTGGTCGCCCATTCGGCAACGAGCTCCGGGGTACGGTGCGCCGACATTGCCTTCGCCTCGTAGGGCACGCCGAACTCCTCGAGCATCTTCGCCGCCGCCTTCATCGTCTCCCAGTCGGAGATCGAGCCCATCACGATGCCGATCACTGCAGCCTCCTCCCCGTCAGCCGTTCGAGCGCTTCGCGGTACTTCTGCGCGGTGCGCGAGATCACGTCGGGCGGCAGCTTGGGCGCCGGCGGGGTCTTGTCCCACGTCAGCGTCTCCAGATAGTCGCGCACGTACTGCTTGTCGTACGAGGGCGGGCTGATGCCGACCTTGTAGGAGTCGGCTGGCCAGAAGCGTGAGGAGTCGGCGGTCAGGACTTCATCGATGAGCACGAGATTGTTCTTTTCATCCAATCCGAATTCGAACTTGGTGTCCGCGATGATGATGCCCTTCGTCGCCGCGTACTCGGAGGCCTCCCGGTAGAGGCGGATGCTGACATCGCGCACCTTCTCGGCGAGGGGTTTGCCAATCAGCTCCTGCACCTCCTCGAAGCTGATGTTTTCGTCG
>JAQSVY010000160.1 GCA_029266935.1 Burkholderiales bacterium | reverse complement strand
TTGGGCAGGTAGGTGTGGTCCATGCGCACCGCCGGCGTGAGCGTGAGCGCGAAGCCCAGCACGTCGGCGGCGTGCAGGTAGAGCCGGCCGCGGCTGCGGGCGGGTGCGCAACGGCTGAGGAAGTTGACCGCCAGCCCGACGCGTGTCATGGCGAAGAGCCGCTCGAGGGTCGGCTGCACGCGCGCCTGGGCGCCTTTCGCGGCGTAGCCGAAGATGCCGCTCGCCACGACGTAGTCGTAGGGCTCTTCGACCTCGTGCGTAAGCACATCGCCGACCACGAACCGCGCGTCGCCGTCGGGGAAGCGCCGGCGGCAGCGCTCGACCATCGGCACGCACAGATCGAGCCCGGTATAGCGCGGACGCACGCCGCGCGCGTTGAGCCACGCAAGCAGGTCGCCGAAGCCGCAGCCGGCGTCGAGCAGCCGCGCGCCGTGGAAGGAGCCGAGGGCCGCGGCGGCGGCGAACCGCTTCTCCTGCGAGGAGCGCCGGCCGAAGCCCAGACCCCGATACCCGTAGCCGAACCGGCGGACGTGGCTCTCATAGAAGCGCGTGGTCTGGGTGTCAGGCAGCAGCGAGCGACTCTTGCGGCGAAGCGAGCCCGCGCAGCAGCTCGGCGCTGCGCGGGCCGCAGTTGAGGAGCATGTCGAGCGCCGAGAGACCAGACGCGAAGGGCGCGGCGCCGCGCTGCCGGTAATGCGGATGCGCGAAATGCTGGAACTCGATGCGCACGCCGGCGCGCGCGAAGGCCTCGGCGTCGAGGTAGCCGCGCGAGCCGCCCATGCCGGCGAGCAGCGTGTCGGCGCCGACGGCGCGGCAGATGTTGAGGATCAGGCCGCCGCGCGCGCCCTCTACCGCGAGCTCGGAGCTGCGCACGAGCGGGGTGCGGATCTCGAAGGCCTCGCGCAGCAGGTCGAGGCAGGCCTGGTTCAGCTCGACCAGGCGTTCCCAGCGCGTGTCGTAGATGCGGCGCAGCGCCGCGGCGTACTGGTTGAAACAGGGTGCCGAAGCGTAGGCATGGCGCAGCGTCGCGTAGTGGTTGTCCGCCCAGGCGCGCGCGCCGCCGAGGCGATTGTCGACCAGCTTCTCCGTGATGCGCTCCTTCTGCGAGCGCTGGATCACCGGCACGGTCAGCCAGCGCGCCGTGCCCTCGATGCGGATGCGCGTGCGGTTCTGGTAGTTGCGCCGCTCGAACTGGACGTGGTCGAGCAGCACGAACAGGTCCGCGCTCGCCATCCGGTGCAGGTAACCCAACCACGGCAGGAAATGCGGCTGGTGAATCGCGACGATCATGGTGCGCCCCGGCCTCCAGAAAGCCAAGCCTTCCAAGCGTACGGCGCGGCCAGCATTTCTTCGTACCGGCGGCGCTGGTCTACTTGGCCCACGCCGGCTCCGGCCCTGCCCCCCGCAGGGCGTTGCGGGCGAGGCGCAGCAGCGGCAGCGCCGCCACGGCGAGCCGGCCCGCGCCGCTCGCCCCGACGGCGACCCGGTGCACGGCGCGCCAGTCCTTCCAGACGCGGCCGTAGCTGGTGTTCTCGCGCGCGGTATTGGAGTCGATCCACCGCGGCCCGGGGTTCTCCATGAACTGGCGCACGTTCTCGACCTCTCCGAGCAGGCCGGGGGAGCATTTCTCATGGGCCTCGTCGTAGGCGATCTTGTAGGTGAAGGAGCCCTCGCCGGCGGCGATGGTGATGTGGCGCGCGAGCGGGCGGCCGTCGAGGTCGAGGCCGGTGATCGCGAGGCGGCCGCGGCGGAAGGCCTCGGCCAGCACTTCGCCGACGAAGCGCCGGTCCTCGACGCGGCAGGCGATGGCAGTGCCGGCGCGGCCCTTCCAGCCGCTCGCCTCGAGGCAGATGAAGTCCTCGGTCCAGGCAGCGACGTCGTCGCCCGGCCCAAGGCGCACCGGGGCGAGTGTGCCGTGCGGCGCAAGGCGCGCCTCGCAGCGGCGCAGGTTGTTCTTCATGTTCGAGTTGAAGCGGCGGCGCGGGTCGCGCTCGCGCACGAGCAGCGCGCGAACGTAGGCATCGGTCACCATCCACGGCAGTCGGAGCGCCGACGCAGCCTCGGCCAGCGCGCCGTGGAACGCTCCCCCGGCCGGGCTCCAGTCGAACTCGATCACCGGCGCGAGGCCGCTCTGCAGCAGCGCCGCGATGCATTTCGCGGCGGTCCTCTGGCGCACGAGCGGCGTGCACAGCAGCATGCCGTGGTGGCGCCAGGAGCGCAGCACGGCGAGCGGCAGGCCGCGAAAGCGGCGTTGCAAGCGCATCGGGAAGAGCGCCGCCAGCCCGCCGTCCTGCCACACCGCGACGCAGCGGAAGTCCGCGGTGCCGTACGCTTCGAGCGCCGGCAGGAGCATCCAGTGCTCGTAGAACGGATTGGGCTCGGCCGCCTCCGCCGCTAGCGCTTCCCACGCCGGCACGAGCGCACGCAGCGCGCCCGCGTCGCTCACCTCGGCGACGCGGATTCCGGTTCCCCCGGGGCGTCGGCGCGCCGCCGCCGGCCCGGCCGGCGAAAAGAACGCCGATATCCAGCCCCTGATCGATCGAGAGATCATCGTGTCCGAGTACGTTACGAAACGCGGGACATCCCCGTGACCTTCCCCGGCTGGGCC
This sequence comes from Burkholderiales bacterium, assembly GCA_029266935.1. Lineage (GTDB taxonomy): Bacteria > Pseudomonadota > Gammaproteobacteria > Burkholderiales > SG8-39 > SCGC-AG-212-J23. Next base: position 2,040 of record JAQSVY010000160.1, on the reverse strand, counting down.
GGACGGCTCAAGTCCCGGTCCGAGGGCCGTAGCGCCCCTTCGTTAGCCTCTGCAATTCATGATCCCGGTCGTGCTGCTCGGCGGGCTGAACATTGTGCGCGCACTCGGGCTGGCACGCATCCCGGTCATCGTTGCCTCCTCCGAACGGCGCACGCCGTCGATGGCCTCGCGCTACTGCGCCGGCGTGATCGAGCTGCCGCCCATCGCGGAGCGCGACGCGTACGTCGAGGCGCTGGCGCGCGCCGGCCGCGAGCTCGCCGCGCGGCACGGAAAGCCGGTGCCGCTCTTCTACGACAACGACGACCGGCTCGCCCTGGTGCAGGACTGCCGCGCCGCGCTGGCGCCGCACTTCGCGCTGCTGCTCAACGAGCCGGAGCTCGGCGACGCGCTGCTCGACAAGTCGCGCTTCCAGGCGCTCGCCGAGCGCGTCGCATTGCCGGTGCCGCGTCGCATCGACTGGGACGCGCTCGGCGCCGAGCGCGGGCCGGTGCTCGTCAAGCCCAAGACCCGGACCGTCTGGGACCATTCCAACGTGCGCCTGCAGCTCTTCGGCGGCGCCGGCAAGGCGCGCGTCTTCGGCAGCGGGCGCGAGGCGCGCGCCGACGCGGTGGTCGCACAGCTCGCTGGCCAGCTCTCGTTCCAGGAGTACGTACCCGGCGGCGACGACGCCATCTGGTCCTTCCACGGCTTCTGCGCGAGCGGCGGGGAGGTGCTGGAATGGTTCGTCGGGCGCAAGATCCGAACCTTTCCCGCGCTCACCGGCGACAGCTCCTACCTGCGCCTCGCGGGCGACGACGGCCTGGTCGCCCTTGGCAGGCGCATCGCCGCGCAGTTGCGACTCGCCGGCATCTTCAAGATGGACTTCAAGCGGAGCCGTGCGACCGGCCGCTTCTACCTGCTCGAGATCAACACGCGCTTCAACCTGTGGCACTACCTCGGCGCGGTCAACGGCGTGAACCTGCCGCGCGTCGCGTACGACTTCCTCCTCGAGGGCCGGCTTCCGGAACGGTCGGTGGCGAAGACGCGTGCGCGATGGCTGAGCCTCCGGTACGACTGGCTCGCCTACCGCGAGCTGAAGGCGCGCGGCGAGATCACGACCGCGGCATGGCTCTGGTCGCTCGCGCAGGCGCCGAAGATCTACGATCTCTTTTCCTGGAGCGATCCGCTGCCGCTCGCGCGCAGGCTCGCCATCCGCGCCGAGCGGTTGTCGCGGCGCGTGGCGACGAGATGGAAGCGCAGGCCGAGCGCCTCCACCTCCGGGGTGTGATAGGCGACGAAGAAGCGTCCCGCCTGCCAGTAGCCCAGATGTCCCAGCAGCGCGTCGCCGCTCCTGCGCGACGCGGCGATGGAGGCGAAGTTCTGTACGGCGACGCAGTTCACGACGTACTGCCGGCCAGGCCTCGCGACAATGCCGTCGGCGGCGCCGTAGAGGAAAGAAGCGATGCCGCGCCCTCGGTAGGCAGGCAGAACGAAGGCCTTGAAGCGGTAGATCGCCTGCGGTGGCACGCTCACCCGCACGCCGTTCAGGTGCGGCGCGTCGGCGCAGGAGAACCAGACGTACCCGACCAGCTTGCCGCCGGAGAACGCGCCGACGCAGTCGTCCCCCGCGAGGATTGCGTCGCGCACCATGCCCTCGCCCAGGTCGAGCTGCGGGTCGGCGCAGCAGGAGAGCAGCTCCTCCTCGCGCAGGCGACGGCAGGCGAGCCCGCGCGAAAGCGGCCCTGCGAAGCCGGCGCCGAGCTTGCGGTAGAGCACCTGAAAAACGTGGAGTCCGCCACGGCGCGCCGCCTGGTGCACGACCGCCGCGAGAAGCGTTCGCATTCGCATAGTCTGAAAGGCCCGCCTGGGGGAGGACGACCTGCCAGCCTGCCCGTAACTTCTTTGCGCTTCAATCGTCGGCATGAGTCTGTACGGCATCGTCGCCGACATCCACGGCAACCGCGAGGCGCTCGCGGCGGTCCTCGCCGCACTCGAGGCGCGAGGGGTGGGCCGGCTCGCCTGCCTGGGCGACATCGTCGGCTACAACGCCGACCCCGACCA
>JAQSVY010000159.1 GCA_029266935.1 Burkholderiales bacterium | reverse complement strand
CGACAAGCTCGCCTCGTACCGCACGCTCGCCGGGACCCTCTCGCGGCTACGCGAGGTGCCGTGGCAGCTCCTGGTGGCGGGTGACGGACCGGCACGCGGACTCGTCGAAAACGCCTTCAGGAAGCTGAGTTCACGCGTGCGTTTTCTTGGCGCCCTCGAGGAAGATCCGCTGGCGCGCGTCTACGCCGCCTGCGACCTGCTCGCCTGGCCGGCGGTGAACGAGGCCTTTGGCATGGCCTTGCTCGAGGCGCAGGCGGCGGGGCTGCCGGTGGTCTCCTGCGCGCTGCGCGGCGTTCCCGACGTGGTGGTCGACGGGCGCACCGGCCTGCTCGCGCCGGCGCTCGACGAAGCGGCCCTCGCGGCATGCGTGCGGGAGCTGCTGACCGATGAGAGCAAGCGCACCACCATGGGCCGCGAGGCGGCGTGGTTCGTCCGCGAGGAGCGCACCGCGCAGATCGCGGCGCGGCAATTCCGCAAGCTGCCGTGACGCTGCTCGCGCTCTTGCGGCACGCCGAGACGGCGTGGAACGCCGAGGGACGCATCCAGGGGCGCACCGACGTGTCCCTGAGCGACATCGGGCGCGTCCGCCTGCGCGGCTCGAGCCTGCCGCCGGCCTGCCTCGGCATGCGCGTGGTCACGAGCCCGCTTGCGCGCTGCGTCGAGACCGCTGCGCTGCTCGGCTTCGCGGAGGCGCCGCGCGAGCCTCGCCTCATGGAAATGGACTGGGGGCAATGGCAAGGAACGACCTTGGAGGCCCTCAGGAGGTCCTTGGGGAAGTCCATGCGGGAAAACGAGGATCGCGGGCTCGACTTCCGGCCGCCCGACGGCGAAACCCCACGGGAGATGACGGCCCGGGTGAGCGAATGGATGCGTGAGCTGCACGAGCCGACGCTTGCCATCACCCATCGGGGCGTGATCCGCGCCGTCCTCGCGCTCGCCACCGGCTGGGACATGCTCGGCCGGCCGCCAGCGAAGCTCGACTGGACCGCGGTGCATATCTTCGATGTTGATGCAGTAGGGCAGCCGCACGTGCGCGAGCTGAACGTAAAGTGAAGCGGGTCTTTTTCCACGTCCAGCACCTGCTGGGCATCGGGCACCTGAAGCGGGCGGCGACGATCTGCCGCGCGCTCGCGCAGGCAGGGTTCGAGGTGACGCTGGCAAGCGGCGGGCCGAGGGTGCCCGGGGTGGTGCCGCCGGACGTGAAGCTGGTGCAGCTGCCTGCCATGTCGGCGGCCGACGTGAGCTTCAAGATCCTGGTGGACGAGGCAGGCCAGCCCGTCAGCGAAGAATGGAAGCGCAAGCGTGCGACTGGCCTCCTCGAGGCCTGGCACGCGGCCAAAGCGGACGTGCTCATCGTCGAGCTCTTTCCCTTCGGACGGCGCCAGCTGCGCTTCGAGCTGCTGCCGCTGCTCGAGGCGGCGGGCGAGGCGCTGGCGGTCAGCTCGGTGCGCGACCTGCTGCAGAGCCGCCCGTCGCGCGAGGCTGAGGCCGTGGCACTGGTGGAGGAATATTTCGATCGGGTGCTGGTGCACGGCGATCCGCGCATTGCTCCCTTCGAGCGCAGCTTTGCGAGCGCCGGGCGCATCGCGGAGCGCCTCGCGTATACCGGCTACGTGGTGGAAGAGCTTGCCCCCGGAGGCGGCGACGCCGGCCGCGGCGAGGTGCTCGTTTCGGCCGGCGGCGGCGCGGTCGGGCGGCGCCTGCTCGAGACCGCGATCCAGGCAAGGCCCCTCACGCGCCTGCGCGGCCTGACGTGGCGCATGCTGGCCGGGGCCAATGCGGCAGAAGGAGACCTGATGGCCCTCCGGGAAATCTCCGGCGATGGAATCATCCTGGAGCGCTCCCGCAGCGATTTCACGGCGCTGCTTCGAAACTGCGAGCTATCGATCAGCCAGGCGGGTTACAACACGGTCATGGAAACGCTGCAGGCCCGAGCCCGGGCCGTAGTGGTGCCTTTCTCGCAGGGGAGCGAGACCGAGCAGGGATTGAGGGCCAGGCTGCTGGCCGAACGGGGGCTCATCGAAACCGTGGATGAAAAAACGCTTTCGCCGCAGCACCTCGCCGTCGCCGTGGATCAGGCCGCGGCGCGCCCGCGTCCGCAGCGGGCCGATGTCGACCTCGACGGTGCACGCCACAGCGCCGAGCTGATCCGCCAATGGGCCGCGTGAGCTGGGAGCGCTTCGAGGACGAGGTCGGCCGCCGCGGCGGCGCGAGCTTCTGGTGGCGCGATGACGACGCGGCGCTCCCGAGTCCTGCGCTGGAGCGCCTGATGTCCTTCGACCTGCCGCTCGCGCTCGCCGTGGTGCCGCAGGCCGCGGTACCCGAGCTTTTCCATCTCCTGAAGGACAGCGTGAGCGTGCTGCAGCATGGTACCGACCATCGCAACCGCGCCGCGCCCGGGGAGAAGAAGACCGAGTTCCCGGCGGCGGAGCCCGATGAGCTGGCGCTCGAGCGGCTTGTTGCGGCTTCGCAACGGTTGAGGAAAATGGCTGGCGAGCGGGCGCTGCCGGTGCTTGTCCCGCCCTGGAACCGCATCCGGCCGCCGCTGGCTGAAAAGCTGGGCTCCATAGGAATGACCGGTTTGAGCTGCGACGGGAAGGCGAGAGCGGTGCAAGGAGTGAAGCAGGTCAACACGCACATCGACATCGTCGCCTGGCGCGAAGGCAAACGCTTCATCGGCGAGGAGCAAGCGCTCTCGGCCGCCCTGGAGCTGATGGAGGTGACAGATCCGGTCGGCTGGCTCACGCACCACGCGGTGCACGATGAGGCGGCGTGGCGTTTCCTCGAGCGGCTCGCCCGTGTCGAGGGCGTGCGCTGGCGCGGTGCCGCGGAACTGTTCTCGTATACTGCGCCCGGCCATGGCTGACCTGCTCACCGTCCGCGACCTCAAGGTGCACCTCGCCGTCGACGCTGGCACGGTGAAGGCGGTCGACGGCGTCTCGTTCCGCGTGCCCGAGGGCGGCACGGTGGCGCTGGTCGGCGAGTCGGGCTCGGGCAAGTCGGTGGTGGCGCAGTCGATCATGGGTATCCTGCCGCGCATCGCGCGCATCGTCGAGGGCGAGATCCTGTTCCGCGACCCGAAAGCGGGCGCGGGCACCGTCGACATCGCCAGGCTCGCGCCGGCGAGCCGCGCGATGCAGGACATCCGCGGCGCGCGCATTTCGATCATCTTCCAGGAGCCGATGACGGCGCTCTCGCCGCTGCACACCGTCGGCAGCCAGGTCGGCGAGGCGCTGGCCCTGCACCGCGAGGACCTCGGCCGCGCGCAGCGCCGCGAGGCGGTGATCGAGATGCTGCGCCTGGTCGGCTTCCCCGATCCGGTCAAGGCCGAGAGCACCTATCCCTTCGAGCTCTCCGGCGGCCTGCGCCAGCGCGCCATGATCGCGATGGCGCTGGTGTGCCGCCCCGCGCTGCTCATCGCCGACGAGCCCACCACCGCTCTCGACGTCACCATCCAGGCGCAGATCCTCCAGCTCATCAAGCAGTTGCAGGTGGAGCTGGGCATGACGGTGATGCTGATCACGCACGACCTGGGCGTGGTGGCCAACATGGCCGACGCGGTGGTGGTGATGCACCGCGGGCGCGTCATGGAGTCGGGTTCGATCGTCGACATCTTCCGCAACCCGCGCCACCCCTATCTGCGCGCGCTGATGCGCGCCGTGCCGCGCTTTGGCATGGCGGCCGGGGAGCGCCTGACGCCCATTCACGAGGTGCAGATCGAGGGCTCCCACATCATGAAGGGCAGGAAGCTCTTCGAGGAGCCGCGCGGCACTCTGCTCGAGGTGAAGCACCTCACCAAGCGCTACGTGGTGCGAAAGCGCGGCATGTTCGGCGCCCGCGCCAGCCAGTTCCTCGCCGTCGACGACCTCTCGTTCGACGTGCGCGCCGGCGAGTGCCTGGGCTTGGTGGGCGAGTCAGGCTGCGGCAAGACCACCACGGCGCGGATGATCCTGCGCTCGGTGACGCCCGATTCGGGAACGATTTCCTTCGAGGGAAAGGACGTGCTGACGCTCAAGGGCGCCGAGCTTTTCGCCTACCGGCGCAAGGTCCAGTTCGTGTTTCAGGACCCCTTCGGCTCGCTCAACCCGCGCATGACGGCCTACGACATCGTCAGCGAGCCCCTCGTCATCCACAAGATCGGCGACGAGGACGAGCGCTTCGAGCGGGTGAAGGAGATGATCGGCCTCGTGGGCCTCGACATGCGCTCCCTGCGGCGCTACCCGCACAGCTTCTCCGGCGGGCAGCGCCAGCGCATCGGCATCGCGCGCGCGCTCGCGCTCGGGCCGGAGCTGCTGATCCTCGACGAGCCGGTGTCGGCGCTCGACGTCTCGGTGCAGGCGCAGGTGCTGAACCTCCTCGCCGACCTGCGCACCGCGCTCGGTCTCACCTACATCTTCATCTCGCACAACCTCGCGGTGGTGAACTACCTCGCCGATCGGATCGCGGTGATGTGCGCGGGGCGCCTCGTCGAGCTCGCGCCCGCGGCGACGTTGTTCCGCAATCCCCAGCATCCTTATACGAAGGCGCTGCTTGCCGCGGTACCGGAGCCCGACATTTCGCGGCGCCTGGACTTCGACGCGCTGATGCAGGGCAAGGCCTCCGACCCGTCGGCGTGGCCGGGCGGGTTCCGCATCGATACCGCCTCCCGGCCCGGAATGCGGCACCTCGGCGACGGCCACTA
>JAQSVY010000158.1 GCA_029266935.1 Burkholderiales bacterium | reverse complement strand
GCGCTGGAGAAGCGCCTCACCGAGCCCGACGGCCCGGAGATCGTGCTGGTGCTGCGCCTTCTCTCGCACGGCTGGCTCGAGGAGCACACGATGCACGTGTTGCGGACGCGCCTCATCCGGAAGCTCAAGGCCGCCGACCGGTACGACCGTTTCCGCGTCTGCTATCCCGCCATCCTTGGCCTCGCGCCCGAGTGCTGCCTTGACGTGCATTCGAAGCTCATGATCGTCGACGACCGCATGCTGCGCCTGGGCTCGGCCAACCTGTGCAACCGCTCGATGAGCATGGACACCGAGTGCGACGTGGTGATCGAGTCGCACGCGCGCCCGGCGGTGGCGGCGGCGATCACGCAGTTCCGCGATCGCCTGCTCGCCGAGCACCTCGGGGTGCCCGCCGAGCAGTTGGGCGCCGAAGTGGCGCGCGCCGGTGGCATGATCCCGGCGATCGAGAAGCTCGCGGCGCGCGGCGGCCGCACCCTTACGCCGCTCGTCGACCTGCCGGAATGGCCCGAGGCGGTGGTGCAGGTCGCCGCCGTCGCCGACCCGAGTGAGCCGATCGCGCTCGAGGTTCTGCTGAAAGACCGCGAGACCGGCGGCGCGCCGCGGCACGAGCGCCCGGCATGGGGCAAGCTAGCCCTCCTCGCCGCCGGCATCGCCGCGCTGTTTGCCCTCTGGCACTTCACGCCGGTGGCCGACTCGGTGAACGGCGAGGCGGCGGTGCAGTGGGCCCAGGACGTCGGCGCGCAGTGGTGGGTGCCGCTCCTGCTGCTGCTCGCCTATACCCCGGCATGCTTCTTGATGTTCCCGCGGCCGCTGATCACGCTTTCGGCGGTGATCGCGCTCGGGCCATGGCGAGGCTTTGCCCTCGCGCTAACCGGCATCACGCTCGCAGCAGTGTTCACCTACGTGGTGGGGAGGCGAATGCGCCGCGACACCGTGCGCCGCCTCGCCGGGCCGCGGCTCGATCGCATGATCGAGGTGCTGAAGAAGAACGGCCTGCTCGCTCTCACGCTGCTGCGGCTGGTGCCGCTCGCACCCTTCGCCATCGAGGGCATCGTCGCCGGCGCGGTGCGCATGAAGCTCTGGCACCTCGCTCTCGGCACCCTGCTCGGCATGCTGCCCGGCACGCTCGTGGCGACGGTGTTCGGCGCCGAGCTCGCGGCGGCCCTCTCCGGGGCCGGTTCGATCAACTGGTGGCTGGTCGGCGGCGCGCTCGCGCTGCTCGGCGGCGGCTCGTGGTGGGTGAAGCGCTGGTTCGGCCGCATGGAGCGGCGCATGAGCGCCCATGGCCAAGCCACCGGCGCGCCTCGCTGACTGGCAGGCAGTCGCCGGCTCGCTCGCCGGCGACTGCCTCAAGATCGCCTCTTACAACGTGCACGCCTGCGTCGGCACCGACGGCCGCAAGGACGCGGCGCGCGTCGTCGGGGTGATCCAGGAGCTCGGCTGCGACACGGTCGGGCTGCAGGAGGTCGACTACCGGCTCGACTTCATCGCGCATCGCCTGGGCATGGAAGCGGTGCCGGGACTGACGCTGCTGCGCCACGACGGCCCCTACGGCAACGCGCTCGTCACCCGCCGCCGCGTGCTCGCCGTGCGGCGCCTGGGTTCTCCGGGCGCGAGCCGCGCAACGCGCTCGACGTCGACCTCGAGGTCGGCGGCGAGACGGTGCGCGTGATCGTCACGCACCTGGGCCTGTGGCCCGCGGAAAGAAGGTATCAGGTGAAAAAAATCCTCGAGCTGCTCAGGCAAACCCCTGCGACCGAGAGAGTCGTCGTGCTGGGCGACATCAACGAGTGGATGCCCCTCGGGCGGCCGCTGCGCTGGATGCACGCGCTGCTCGGGCGCTCGCCCGCCGAGCGCTCCTTCCCCTCGCGTTGGCCGTTACTCGCCCTCGACCGCGTCTGGGCGCGCCCGCGTCACGCGCTGCTCGCGCTGAAGGCGCATCGCTCGCCGCTGGCGGCGCTCGCCTCGGACCACCTGCCGGTGAAGGCGATCATCGCCACGCACCACGCGCAGCTCGCCGCCCAGCTCCAGGCGGTCAGGAAATCTCCAACGGTCGCGCGTGTTGCCTAGCCGGGCGCGGCTCTCCAAGGTCAGGCGCGGATCGAGGCTTTGTAGGGACCGGGCTGGTCGCTGCGATTGACCGCGATGCGGCTGAATTCGAGCGGGCTGAGCCTGCCGTCGCGGTCCTCGTCCGCGGCGTCGAAGCCGCGCGCCACGCCGGCGTGCCGGGCCGCCTCGCGTCGCGAAACATAGCCGTCGCCGTTCACATCGAGCGAGGCGAACACAGCCTCCTTCGCCCGCACGCCGAGATCGGGCCGCGGCTCGTCAGCGGCGGCCGGAAGCGCCAACGCCAGCATTGCGGGCAGCAAGAGCCTTGCGAGCGGTCTCATTGACGGGGATCCTCAGCTTCTTCAGGCGGTTGAACTCGGTAATGGTGAGCTTGCCGTCGCGGTTGCGATCGGCGCGATCGAAGCGCACCACGATCGCGGCGTGGCCGGCGGCCTCGGCGAGCGACACTTTGCCGTCGCCGTTCAGGTCCAGCGCGGTGAACTCTTCCCGGTGGTCGGCTTGCGAAAGAGCCATCCCCGGAACAGCCAACAGAAACGCGGCGGCAGCTTTTCGCATAGCTGTCAATCGGGTGCAGGATTCATGCCTATACAAACGGTTACACCTGTGACGGCTGCCCAGCGCTAGATTCCTCCCATGCGCAAGCTCGTTTTCCTTCTCCTCCTTGCCGTAGCCGTGCCAAGCCAGGCGCGCAGCTTCGAGCAGCCCGAGCTCGACGCGCTCCTGGCACCGGTCGCCCTTTACCCCGACGAGCTCGTCGACCACATTCTGGTGGCCGCCGCCTATCCCGACCAGGTGAGCGAGGCGGCGCGCGGAACCCCGGCGCAGCCGCACTGGCATCCGAGCGTGGGCGCGCTCATCCCTTACCCGGAGCTGCTGCAGCGGATGGCGGAAAGCCCGCAGTGGATGCACGATCTGTCGCAGGCGTACATCTATCAGCAGGAGTGGGTGATGGTCACCGTGCAGTCGCTGCGCGCACGCGCGGCGGCCTACGGCCATCTGCCCGAACCGCAGCGCGAGGTGGTGTACGTGCGCTACTACGACCCGCTGATCGTCTACGGGGCATGGTGGTGGCCGGCGTACCGCCCGGTGCTGTGGCGGCCCTGGCACGTGCATCGCGTGTTCGTGCCGCGTCACCGCCACCTGGCGCCGCGCCACGCGATCGCGCCGCCGCGGCATATTCGCTTGCCGAGTGCGCCGCTGCACGCGAAGCCGGTGCACGCGCTGCCGGCGACGATCCCGGAGTCCCAGCGCCGTCCGATCGTGAACAGCACGCCGCAGCTCCATCATAAGCCGCGCAGCTTCGCCGGCACCCCGCCGCGTGCTGCCGCGGGGAACGCGCCGCGCGCTGCCGCAAGCACACCGCGGCGTGCGTCGGCGAGCGCGCCCCGGGACAGTTTCGCGAACCTACCGGTACCCTCCTCGGCGAGCGTCCAGCAGCGCGGCTTTTCGCGCAGCAGCCAGCACTCCAAGCCGCGCTAGACTTCCCCGGGCGGGAGGTCGAATGATCATCGAGACGCAGGAGGATGTGACGCGCGCGGTGCTCGCGGAGATGCACCGCACGCCGGATGCGCGTACCAAAGAGCTGCTGGAAGGGCTGGTGAAGCACCTTCATGCCTTCATCCGCGAGGTGCGGCTGACGGATAAGGAGTTCCAGCAGGCGATCGGCTACCTGAATGCCGTCGGCAGACACACCACGCCGAGCCACAATGAGGCAATGCTCCTCTCCGGGGCGCTGGGCGTGTCGAACCTGGTATGCCTGCTGAACAATCCCCGGCCGACTCAAGCGAACAACCTCGGGCCGTTTTACCGCGCCGGCAGCCCGCGCTGCGCGAATGGGGATTCGCTGCTTCGTTCCCCCACCGATGGAATCCCCCTCGTCTTCAAGGGATGGGTCAAGGACAGGGAAGGAAGACCGATTGCCGGGGCCGAAGTCGACGTATGGCACTCGGCGCCCAGCGGCCTGTACGAAAACCAGGATCCTTCACAGGCGGAGATGAATCTGCGCGGCACGTTCACCACCGGCGCGGACGGCTCGTTCTCGTTCCGCAGCGTGAAGCCCGCCGGCTACCCGGTGCCGACGGCAGGCCCGACCGGCGCGCTGCTGCGCGCGCAACAGCGCCACAACTTCCGCCCTGCGCACCTGCATTTCCTCATCGTCAGGCCCGGCTTCAAGACGATCGCCTCGCAGGTCTACGATCCCGACGACCCGCACCTCGAAACAGACAGCCAGTTCGGGGTGACTCAGGCGTTGATCGGGAATTACCGCAGGCGCGAGGACGGCTACTCGCTAGAGTTCACCTTCGTTCTCGAACCGGGTGAGAGCGCCCGCCCGCAGCCGCCGATCAGCGCCAAGCGGGGCTAGCGCGGGCGGCGCGTCTTTTCGTATTGCTCGTCTGCCGACGTCGGACTTATGCCGTCGCCGCGGCGTTTCAAGCCCTCAGGTGGCAGGCGTTTGGGCGGGCTCGACCGGCTCGAGCAGGTTCGTCACCTGCAGCACGCCGGGAACGTCGAGCACGGCGGTGAGCACGCGGTCGCGCTCGCCCGGAAGAACCGGCCCGCTCAGCGAGGCGGCGCCGTGGCGGACCGTGACGTGGATCGCGCCAGGGTCGGCGACGATGTCGGCGAGCGCGGTGCGGATGCGCTCTTCGAGCTGCCGATCGTCGGGATGGGCGGCGGCCTGCCGGCGCGCTGCCGGGCGCTGCCGGGAATAGAAATAGGCCGCCGCGGCGCCGACGGCAGCAAGGAGGACGAGGGATCGGATCATGGTGCCACCTCCCTAGCAAGCTTCAGGCCGCGGCGCGCTCCTGCGCGGGCATGGACTGCGTGCTCAGGCCCATGGCGCTGTTGATCAGGCCGACGTGCGAGAAGGCCTGCGGGAAGTTGCCCAGATGGCGCTTCTGGCGCGGGTCGTACTCCTCGGCGAGCAGGCCGACGTCGTTGCGCAGCTGGAGCAGCCGCTCGAAGAGCGCGCGCGCCTCGGCGAGGCGCCCCTGCATGCACAGCACGTCCACCAGCCAGAAGCTGCAGGCGAGGAAGACGCCCTCGCCCGGCGGTAGGCCATCGAGGCCGCGCCGCGTGCGGTAGCGCAACACTAGCCCGCCTTCGGTGAGCTCCTTGCGCACCGCCTCCACGGTCGCCGCCATGCGCGGGTCGTGGCACGGCAGGAAACCGGTCATCGGGATGAGCAGCACGCTCGCGTCGAGCTCGTTCGAGCCGTAGCTCTGCACGAAGGTCCCTTTCGAGGGACGGAAGCCGCGCTCGCACACGTCGGCGTGGATCCTCGCGCGCAGCTCGCGCCAGCGCTCGACCGGGCCGGGAAGCTGCCAGGTCTCGACCGCCTTGATTGCGCGGTCGAACGCCACCCAGCACATCACCTTGGAGTAGGTGAAATGCCGCGGCGGGCCGCGCACCTCCCACATACCCGCGTCGGGCTCCTGCCAGACCTTCTCCAGGTGCGCGAGAAGCGCGCGCTGCATGTCCCAGGATGGCTCGTGCGCCGGCAGGCCGACCTTGTGCGCCTGGTGCAACGCGTCCATCACCTCGCCAAAGACGTCGAGCTGCAGCTGCCAGCAGGCCGCATTGCCGATGCGCACCGGCTTCGAGCTCTCGTAGCCGGGCAGCCAGGGCAGCTCGAGCTCGGTCAGCCGGCGCTCGCCGGCGATGCCGTACATGATCTGCATCTGCTCGGGCGAGCCCGCGACCGCGCGCACCAGCCAGTCGCGCCAGGCCGAGGCTTCCTCGCGGTAGCCGGCGTCCATGAGCGCGAGCAGCGTGAGCGTCGCATCGCGCAGCCAGCAATAGCGGTAGTCCCAGTTGCGCACGCCGCCCAGATGCTCGGGGAGCGAAGTCGTCGGTGCGGCGACGATGCCGCCGGTCGGCGCGTAGGTGAGCGCCTTGAGCGTGATGAGCGAGCGGCACACCGCTTCTCTCCACTCGCCGCCGACCGTGCAACGGCCGCTCCAGGCGCGCCAGAACGCTTCGGTCTCGGCGAGCGCCGTCTCCGGATCGAGCTCCACCGTTGGGTGAAGGTGGGACGGTATGTATTCCAGCGTAAACGCGAGCCGCTCCCCCGCGTCGACCTCGAAGCGCGCTTGCGTGGTGAACCGCTCGCCCTCCAGGTGCACCGGCGAATAAAGCTTCACCTTGTCGGGCCCGGCGACGGCGCGGATGCCGTGCCCGCTCTCCAGGCGCGTCACCCACGGCACCGAGGCGCCGTAGTCGAAG
>JAQSVY010000157.1 GCA_029266935.1 Burkholderiales bacterium | reverse complement strand
CGTCGTCTCGGCCGCGCCCCTCGCGCGCTGGTAGAATCGAAGCGCGTGAAGTTTCTTTTCGACCTTTTTCCGGTCGTCCTCTTTTTCGTCGCCTTCAAGATCGCCGGCATCTACATCGCCACCGCGGTGGCGATCGCCGCCACGTTCGCGCAGGTGGCATGGTTGAAATTGAAGAAAAGAAAAATTGAACCCATGTTATGGGCGAGCCTGGCCATCATCGTCGTGTTCGGCGGCGCTACCCTGTTCCTGCAGGACGAGACCTTCATCAAGTGGAAGCCCACGGTGCTGTACTGGCTCTTCGCTGCCGTGCTCGGCGGCGCGGCCCTGGCGCGCCGGAACCTGATCCGGACCATGCTGTCCCAGCACATGCAGCTCCCGGATCCGGTGTGGTCGCGACTCAATCTCGCCTGGGCCGGCTTTTTCGCTCTCATGGGCGTCCTCAACCTTTACGTGGCCTACAACTACTCGACCGACCTCTGGGTGAACTTCAAGCTTTTCGGCGGCATGGGCCTGATGCTGCTCTTCGTGCTCGCGCAGGCGCTGGTGCTGGGCAAGTACGCCGCCGAAGAAAAGACATGAGCGGCAAGGTGAACGTCGGCGCCGAGATCCGCAGCCGTCTGGCCGCGCTCGAGCCGCTGTCGCTCGATCTGGTCGACGAGAGCGAGTCGCACCGCGGCCATGCCGGCTACCGCGAGGGCGGCAACACGCACTGGCGCCTATTCATTGTCTCGCCGCGCTTTTCCGGCAGGCCCACCGTCGCCCGCCACCGCATGGTCTACCAGGCGCTCGGCGAGCTCATGCAGCATCCCATCCACGCGCTCGCCATCAGTGCGCGCAGCCCAGAAGAAACGAAAGGAAGCCCATGAGAACTCTCATCGCCGCGCTTGCAGTCGCGCTCCTCCCCACCCTCGCGGCCGCGCAGGACGCGGCGAAGGACGCCGCCAAGCCCAAGCCCGCGGCCGCCGCGACCGGCCCGGTCGCCAAGGTGAACGGCGTCGCTGTGCCGCGCGCGCGCATGGAATACATGATCGAGCAGCAGAAGCAGCGCGGCGCCCAGGACAACGACCAGATACGCGCCATGGTGCGCGAGGAGCTGGTAAACCGCGAGGTCATCGCCCAGGAAGCGGGCCGCAGCGGCCTCGCGAAGAAGCCCGAGGTGCAGGCGGAGCTCGACCTGGCGCGCCAGCAGATCGTCGTCAACGCCTACTTGCGCGACTTCGTGCGCAAGAACCCGATCAGCGACGCCGACGTGCAGAAGGAGTACGAGCGCGCCAAGTCGCAGACCGGCGCCAAGGAATACAAGGCGCGCCACATCCTGCTCGAGACCGAGGACGAGGCGAAGGGCATGATCGCCCAGCTCCAGAAGGGCGGCGATTTCGCGGACCTCGCGGCCAAGAACTCCAAGGACCCGGGCAGCAAGGAGCGCGGCGGCGACCTCGACTGGAACGTGCCCGGCTCGTTCGACAAAGTCTTCTCGGACGCGATGGTGAAGCTCGAGAAAGGCAAGTTCACCGAGACGCCGGTGCGCACGCGCTTCGGCTTCCACGTCATCAAGCTCGACGACGTGCGCGACACCAAGTTTCCGGCGCTCGCGGAGGTAAAGCAGCGCATCCAGCAGCAGCTGGTGCAGGGCAAGGTCGAAGAGCTCATCAAGGGTCTCAGAGCGAAAGCGAAGATCGAATAAAGGGAGCCACGCAGGATCCGGAGGCAACATGGCCAGGAAGTACGGTAAGAAGGCGCAAAGCAAGGTCAAGCGCGCCATGCATGAGCGCAAGCGCGGTACGCTGCGTAGCGGCCGCTCGGGCAAGAAAGTGACCAGCCGCAAGCAGGCGATCGCGATCGGCCTGTCAGAGGCCCGCCGCTCGGGCGCGAAGGTGCCCAAACGCCGGAAGAAATCCTCCACGAAGAAGAAGTAGCGCCCGGCCGGCGCTTCGAGGTGGTTCGCGGCAACCTCCTGGAGGAGCCGGTCGACGCGATCGTCAACGCGGCGAACGGCGGCCTCGCCCATGGCGGCGGCGTGGCCCGCATCGTCTCCCGCGCCGCCGGTCCGGCCCTCCAGGAAGAGTCAGACAACATCGTGCGGTATCGAGGGCCGGTTCCGACCGGCTCCGCCGTAGTCACCACCGCAGGCAAGCTGCCCTTCAAGGGCGTGATCCACGCCGTCGGCCCGCGCTACGGCGAGGGCGACGAAGAGAGCAAGCTCTTCAACGCCCTCCTGGCTGCCTTTGACGAAGCAAAGCAGCGGGGCTGGAATAGCGTGTCGTTTCCGGCTGTTTCCAGCGGCATCTTCGCCGTGCCGTTCGACGTCTGCGCCCGCGCCTACCTCAAGGCGGCGCGCGCCTCGCCCCTCGGTAAGGTTCGGCTATGCTTGCGCGACCAACCGGTCATCGACGCCGTCCTGAAGGAGCTCAAGAGATGAAACGCCTTTTCCTGATCGCACTCCTGGCGGCGACGCCCCTTCAGGCACAGAACCTCGAGAAAGCGGCCTTCGCCGGCGGCTGCTTCTGGTGCACCGAGGAGGCCTTCGAGAAGGTGCCGGGGGTGGTGTCGGCCGTCTCGGGGTACATGGGCGGCAAGGTGAAGAACCCGACCTACGAGCAGGTATCGAGCGGGCGCACCGGGCACACCGAGGTGGTCGAGGTCACCTTCGACCCGGCCAAGGTGAGCTACGAGAAGCTGCTCGATGTGTTCTGGGTCAACCACGACCCGACCTTCGGCGACCGCCAGTTCTGCGACGTGGGCTCGCAGTACCGTCCGGAGATCTTCACCTACACCGACGAGCAGAAGCGGCTCGCCGAGGCCTCCAAGGCGAAGTGGGAGAAGCAGAAGCCGTTCCGCCAGTCGCTCCTCACGCCGATCACGCCGAAAGGCGAGTTCTGGAAGGCGGAGGAGTACCACCAGGATTACTACAAGAAGAACGCCCTGCAGTACCGCTTCTACGTGTCAGGCTGCGGGCGCTATGCGCGCCTCGACAGCCTGTGGGGCCCGCTGCGCAAGCAGCAGTAGCTATTTCTTCGCGCGCTCTTTCCCGAGCCGCTCGGCCTTCTGCATCTCGTGCTTTTCCTGCTCCGAGGCCGGCTCGGCGTCGCGCGCCGCCTCGTCGACCTTGCCCGAGTCGATGAATTTCTTGGTGCGCTGGTTGTAATCCTTGGTGCCGCTGTAGCTGCCTTCGCCTTCGACCTTGTCCTTGTCCTTGTCCTCGCGCTTGTCCGCCATGGCCGGAATCTCCTTTTGAAGAACGCCGGTAGCGCTGCAAGCCCCGTGCCCGACTAGAACTTGCGCACCCGCTCGACCTCGCCGACGCGCCCGCCGACGAGCGTGACGGTGGTGGTGAAGGGATCGGCGCTGGTCGGCAGGTAGGTCCAGGTGCGCACCTCGAAGCCGCCGCGCCCGCGCCGGCTCACGGGCGTCGTGCCCTGGTCGGCGATGAAGTCCGGCTCGCCGGCGACGCTGAGCAGCTCGCCTTCGCTCATGCCGCGCTGGATGCTGATGTACTTGCGGAACTCGAGCCCGCGCACCGGCTTCGGCGCGTCCGCCGCGCGCTCGGCCGCGACGCGCGCATCCGCCTCGTCGCGGCGGCGGATGCGCTCCTCCATGCGCTCGCCCTGGCAGCGAACCGTGTAGCAGTCCTTGCTGTCGGGCGCGGGCGCGCCGGGCTTCGTGTCGATGTCGAGCGTGGTGGCGCTGACGCCCGCCGGCGGCGCCGAGTCCGAGTAGTGCACCGTGCCCTTCGCGTCGACCCAGCGGTAAACCTGCGCATGCGCTGCAGCGCTGCAAAGCAAGAAGAAGAAAAGCAAGAGTCTCGTCTCAGTCATAGCGTCCAAGCCGCACCATGGTCGTCCCCGGCTTCAGGTGGCGCACGGAGGGCATCACCATGATGCAATCGTCGTACGGCGTCCTCCATTCCTTACCGTCATCGGTCGCCACCAGCGAGCCTGCTTTCTTCACCACCTCCAGCCCTTTCCACGGCGAGGCGAAGCGGAAGCCCATGGTCTTCGCGACAACCGGCTCGGTAACGCGAATCACCTTCTGGTTTACGGAAGAAAACCTTCTCTCCAGTAAACCGGTCACCGAGAGAAACCTGTTGCACGTGTCGATGGCGACGTCGACCGAGCTCTTCGCCCAGTGCTGCCCGCATTCGATGAGCACCGCGGCGCGCGGGCTGGCAGGATCGGAAAAGGCGCCGCGCTCCATCATGCGCAGCCCGGCGGGGTGCCCGGTGTCGAGGAGCAGGTCCGCCGGCGCGCCCATGCGCCGGGCGAGCGCCACCGACTTCTCGCTCCTGGCGCACACCATGATCGGGCGGCAGGGCTCGTGCATCGAGTGCAGGTCGAGCAGCAGGTCCGCCGCGTCGACGAACGGCCGCAGCTCGCGCGCGCGGCGCAGCTCCGCCGAGTCGCGCGTGCCGAGCAGCACGTCGTCGCCCCAGACGCGGTTGTAGTCCTCGTCGATGTAGCGCGCGCGGTCCGGGTCGTCGCGGTCGAAGCGCGCGAACGCGGCGACGTTGGCGAAAGCAAGGGTCAGCTTGCCTTTCGAAATGCCAGGTTTTTCGTCCAACAGTTTCTTTACGGCAATTGCGCCGCAGAACTCGTTGCCGTGGGTGAGCGCCTGGATCATCACGCTCGGCCCGGGCTTGCCCGAGTCGAGCACGTGCACGAAATCGACGCCGGCGTTGCCGCGCCGGTAGCGCTCGAT
>JAQSVY010000156.1 GCA_029266935.1 Burkholderiales bacterium | reverse complement strand
CTGTGCGGCGCACCGCGGAGGCGGAGGCGGCGCGCCGCGAGAGCGAGGATCGCCTGCGCATGGTGGCCGACAACGTGCCGGCGCTCATCTCCTACGTGGACCGCGAGCAGCGCTACCGCTTCAGCAACCGCACCTACGGCGATTGGTTCGGCTTCGAGCACGAGAAGATGCGCGGGCGCACCGTCGCCGAGGTGTTCGGGGAGGAGGTCTATGCGCGCATCCGGCCACACATCGAGGACGTGCTCGCGGGCTCGCCCGCCGAGTTCGAGTTCGCCACCGGCGAAGGCGAGCGGCGGCGCACGCTGCAGGTCTCATGCGTGCCGCACCTCGGGCCGGGGCGTGAGCCGCTGGGCTTCTATATGCTCGCCAACGACGTGAGCACCCTCAAGCGCGCGCAGGAGGACCTGCGCTTCGCCGCCATCCAGCTGCAGCACGACGCGCGCCGCCTGGAGTTCCTCGCCCACCACGACACGCTGACCGGCCTGCCCAACCGCGCGATGTTCGCCGACCGCGCGCGAGAGGCGGTGTCGCACGCGCGCCGCCACGGCAAGACCGCCGCGTTCCTCTTCCTCGACCTCGACAACTTCAAGCAGGTGAACGACAGTCTCGGCCACGCCGTCGGTGACGGGCTGCTCAAGGTCATCGCCTCGCGCCTGCGTGCCTCGGTGCGCGGCGAGGACTTCATCGCCCGCATCGGCGGCGACGAGTTCTGCGTGCTGCTGCAGAGCATCGCCGAGCCGCGCGAGGCTGCCGCGGTGGCGCAGAAGCTCCTCCACGAGCTCTCCAAGACCTACCGCATCGGCGATCACCACGTCGAATCCGGCGCCAGCATCGGCATCGCCTGCGTGCCGCAGGACGGCGAGGACGTCGCCACGCTGCTGCGCCTCGCCGATGCGGCCATGTACCGCGCCAAGGACCTCGGCCGCAGCCGCTACCAGTACTTCTCGGTGCTCCTGAACGAGGATGCCGCCGCGGCGGCGGCGCTCGCCGCGGAGTTGCGCGCCGGCTTTGAGCGCGACGAGCTTTTCCTCGTATACCAGCCGCGCATCGACATCGCGACGCGCCAGGTGGTTGGCGCCGAGGCGCTGCTGCGCTGGCGCCACCCGCGCTACGGCATCCTCTCGCCAGAGGCATTCCTGCCGCTCGCCGACGACACCGGCCTGCTGGTGCCGATCGGCGCCTGGGCGCTGCGCGAAGCCTGCGCGCAGGGGCGGCGCTGGCTCGAGGCCGGCATCAAGCCGCTCAGCGTCGCGATGAACGTCACCTCGCGGCAGCTGCGCCACGGGGGACTCGCAGAGCAGGTGCGCAGCGCGCTCGAGGAGAGCGGCCTGCCCGCGCAGTCGCTGCTCATCGAGGTTGCCGAGTCGGCGCTGCGCGAGGCGCCCGAGGGGCTCGAGGCGGCGCTCGGCGACGTGATCGCGAGCGGCGCGCGCCTCGGCGTCGACGATTTCGGCACCGGCTACGCGTCGCTGCCGCTGCTGCAGCGCCTGCGCGCGAGCACGGTGTGCATCGACCGCAAGCTCCTCGCCGGCGTGCCGCACGACACCGAGCGCACCGGCCTCGCGCGCGCCCTCATCGCCCTGGGCCGCGGCCTCAACTTCGACATCGTCGCCAAGGGGGTCGAGAACCTGGCGCAGCGCGAGTTCCTCGCCGAGGCGGGCTGTCGCATCTGCCAGGGCGAGCTCTTCGCCGCCGCCGGCCCGGCGGACGAAGTCGAACCCATCCTGAGGGCACGCCGCGCCGCTTAAGCTGAACCGTGAAGCACGGTTGGTACGATGGCGGACGCTGGTGGCCCGTCAGGCGTCGATGACGAAGTCGAAAGTCGCCTCGCCGCGCGTCGCCAGTTTCATGGCGAGCTCCGGCCGGTAGAGGAAGTCCCGCGCGTTCGCCGGGTCGTCCGGAAAGTACAGCTGCGTGGTCAGCACGCGCCCACCCGGCGCCTGCGCCTTGACGTGGATGTGCCGCGTGCGGCCCGGGTACTCGGCCGGCACGATCGTTTCCAGCCGGTAGCGGCCCTGCGCGTCGGTGTACTGGTGGCCGCGATAGCGGAAGCCCTTGTTGTCGTAGGCGCCCCGGTCGTCCGCGTGCCAGAAGTCGAGCAACGCGTTCGGCACCGGCTTGCATTGCGGCGACAGGACCTGCCCTTCGAGGACCAGTTTTGTTCCACGAAAATTCGCCTCGACCAGGGAAACGCGCTTGGGAGTGTCCGTTCTGAAGAACGGGCCTTCGGTCTGCCGCGGCGTGATGACGCCGCAGGTCTGGGCAAGGCCCTCGAGGGGAATGAGCAGCGCCACGCCCAGGAGTTGTCTTCGTCGCATTGCTAGCCTTTCACGCAAAGGACCTGCTTGAGGGTGTGCACCACCTCGACCAGGTCCGACTGGTTGCCCATCACCTCGTCGATGTCCTTGTAGGCGCCGGGGATCTCGTCGATGACCCCTTTGTCCTTCCTGCAGATGACACCATGAGTTTGCTGCTGCAAGTCCCGTACCGAAAAGCACTTCTGGGCGGCGTTGCGGCTCATCCGGCGGCCGGCGCCGTGCGCGCAGGAATGGAAGCTCTCCGCGGCGCCCTTGCCGCGCACGATGTAGCTCCTCGCCCCCATGCTGCCCGGGATAATGCCGAGCTCGCCGGCGCGGGCGCGGATCGCGCCCTTGCGCGTGAGCCAGACGTCCTCGCCGTAGTGGCGCTCACGCTCGACGTAGTTGTGGTGGCAATTGACTGCCTCGCGCACCACCTCGAACGACGGCAGGTGCCGGCGCATCGCCTCGATGACCAGGTCCATCATCTCCTCGCGGTTGGCGCGAGCGTAGTCCTGCGCCCAGCCCACCGCCTCGACGTAGTCGTGGAAGTGCTGCGCGCCCTCCGGGAAATAGGCGAGATCCCGGTCCGGAAGCTGCACGTTGTTTCTCTCGGCGTCCTTCTTCGCCAGCTCGATGAAGTAGGTGCCGATCGCATTGCCGATGCCGCGGCTGCCCGAGTGCAGAATCACCCAGACGCCGCCGGACTCGTCCAGGCACACCTCGATGAAATGGTTGCCGCCGCCCAGGGTGCCGATCTGGCGCGTCCAGTGCGAGTTCTTGCCGACGCGCTTCTGCACGCCAGGGTGCTTCTGCAGTATGGAAGAAAGATTTCTCTTGAAAGGCTTTACTGCCTCGCTGCGCACATCCCTCTCATCGTGCTGCCCGAAGCCCACCGGCACGTCGCGCGAGATCTGGTTGAACACCTTCGTCAGCGATTTCTCGTCGAGATCGTTCTCGGTGAGAGAAAGGCGCGCGGCCATCATGCCGCAGCCGATGTCGACGCCGACCGCCGCCGGGATGATCGCCTGGCGCGTCGGGATGACGGAGCCGACCGTCGCGCCGATGCCCAGGTGCACGTCGGGCATGGCCGCGACGTGGTGGTGCACGATCGGCAGCTTCGAGATGTTGACGAGCTGCGCGCGCGCCTGCGGCTCGATCTCGTCCGTATAGACCTTGACCGGGACGCGGCCTTCGTCGATGTGCTGTCTGATCGGCATCGGTTTCTCAGATCGCCGGGCGCGTGGAACGTTCCCCGAGCGCGGCGGCGGCCAGGGCGAGGAATTCTCTCACCTTGGCCGCGGTCAGGCGGCCGTGCGGGTGGAGCGCGCTCACGGGCACCGGCGCCGGCGCGTACTCGTCCAGCACCAGCTGCAGCGTGCGTCGCGCGAGCTGCCGCTCGATCTGGTAGGACAGCGCGACGCCGATGCCCGCGCCTGCCTCGGCCATGCCGATCACCGCGTCGGCGCTGTTGGAGACGAACGCCGGCCGCACCTTTACGGCCAATTCCTTCCCCTCGTCGCGGAACCGCCAGTGGTCCGCTGGGGCGATGACGCTGAGCGAAAGGCAGGCGTGCTTCGCCAGCTCGCACGGATGCCTCGGCGAGCCATGCCGCCGGAGGTACGCGCCGCTGGCGAACAGGACTCGCCGCACGCGCGCAAGCTCGGTGGCGACCAGGGAGGAATCCGCGAGCGCGCCGATGCGGATCGCAAGGTCGAGCCCTTCCTCGATAAGGTTGACGTTTCGGTCAAGCAGCAGCAGCCGCACGCCCACATCGGGGAAGCGCCGCCGATACTCCGCCAGCACCGGCATGAGCTTCAGCCGGCCGTAAACCACGGGCGCCGTCAGCGACAGCGTGCCGCCGGGCCTGCGGCGCGCCGAGGACATCGAGAGCTCCGCGTCTTCCACCTCGGCGAGGATCTGGCGGGCGCGCTCGTAGAACTGCTGCCCGTCGTCGGTGAGGTTGATGCGCCGGGTGGTCCTGTTCAGCAGGCGCGTGCCAAGGTGCTCTTCCAGGCCCGCCAGCGTGCGCACCACCGCGGGCAGCGACACTCCAAGCGAGCGTGCGGCGGCCGACAGGCTGCCGCCGTCGACGATCCGGATGAAAGCCTGCATCGCGCGAAAGCGGTCCATGGTGGGCGCGGCATTACTCCGGATGCCGGAGTAGTCATATGGCGCTTCCTCTCCTGGCTCGCCCTTCCGCCCGGCCAGCGCTGGCTGGACGTGGGATGCGGCACCGGCGCGCTGTGCGCGGCCATCGCGGACACATGCTCACCCGGTTCGCTTGCCGGCGCGGAGCCGTCGGAAGGATTCCTGAAGACCGCGAGGCAGAACCTCGGCGGCCGCGCCGACCTGCGCAGCGGCAGCGCCACGGCATTGCCGTTCGGCGATGGCGCATTCGATGCCGTGGTGTCGGGGCTGGTCCTGAACTTCGTCCCCGACCCGCGCGCCGCGCTCGCCGAGATGGCGCGGGTGACGCGCCCCGGCGGCACGCTTGCCGCGTACGTATGGGACTACGCCGGCAAGATGGAGCTGATGCGCGCGTTCTGGGACGCCGCGGTAGCGCTCGACCCCGCAGCCGCCGCTCTCGACGAAGGGCTGCGCTTTCCGCTTTGCCGCCCCGAGGCGCTCGCGCAGCTTTTCACCAGTGCCGGGCTGCAGGAGGTCGCCACCGTGGCGCTCGACGTGCCGACGCCGTTCGCGAGCTTCGACGATTATTGGCAGCCGTTCCTCGGGGGCCAGGGGCCCGCACCGGCGTACGCCATGTCGCTGGACGAGGCGGCGAAGGCGCGCCTGCGCGAGCGGCTCCGGCGGAGCCTGCCCGCGCGCCCGGACGGCTCGATCGCGCTGACGGCTCGCGCCTGGGCGGTGCGCGCTACTTCAGACGCAGCAGGCGCGCGGCATTCTCCTTCATGATGAGCGGCCGTACTTCTGGTTTTATATTCAATTTTTCAAAGTCTGCCATCCAGCGCTCCGGGCTCATGACCGGGTAGTCCGAGCCAAAGAGAATCTTGTCCTTCAGCAACGTGTTTGCGTACTGCACGAGGATCGGCGGAAAGTATTTCGGCGACCAGCCGGAAAGATCGATGTAGACCTGCGGCTTGTGCGTCGCCACCGAGAGCGCCTCCTCCTGCCAGGGAAACGAAGGGTGCGCGAGGATGATCGGCATGTCGGGGAAGTCGGCCGCCACATCGTCGAGCAGCATCGGGTGCGAGTACTTGAGGCGGATGCCGCCGCCGCCCGGCGTCCCGGCGCCCACGCCAGTCTGCCCGGTGTGGAAGAGCGCCGGCAGCTTCGCCTCGGCGATCGCCTCGTAGAGCGGATAGGCCATGCGGTCGTTCGGGAAGAAATCCTGGACCGACGGATGGAACTTGAATCCCTTTACGCCGTATTCAGAAATGAGTTTTCTTGCAAGGCGAACTCCTTCGGCGCCGCGGTGCGGGTTTACGCTCGCAAAGGGAATTGCCACGTCACTGTGCTGATGCGCGAGCTCGGCGATCTCCTCGTTGGTGATCTTGCGGCTCGCGCCTTTCTCGCCATCGACGGTGAAGACCACGAAGGCCATCTTCAGCTTGCGGTACATCTCCGCCATCTCGGGCACCGTCTGATGCTGCGGCTGGTAGCGGAAGTAGCGGCCCATCGCCTCCTGCGACTCGGTCGGCACGTCGCCGACCTGCAGCGCCGACTTCCAGGCATGGGTATGGACGTCGATGGCAACCAGCTTTTCTAGATCCATAGCACTTTCTCGGAAGGGGGATCGCGATAGAGCTCGTCCACGA
>JAQSVY010000155.1 GCA_029266935.1 Burkholderiales bacterium | reverse complement strand
CCTTCCGGTCTGTGTTGATCTCCATGACTGCAGCTCCTCTTGCTGGTACAGGTAGCGGGCCAGCGAATCCAGCTTGTCGGTCCAGAACTTCTCGTAGCGTGACATCCACGCGGCCGCGGCCTGCATCGGTGCGGCGGAGAGCTCGCAGCTCACCACCCGGCCCGCCTTCTCGCGTGCGATGAGCCCGGCGTCCTCGAGCACCTTGAGGTGCTTCATGAACCCGGGCAGCGACATGCCGTGCGGCGCGGCGAGCGCGCTCACGCCGCGGCTGCCGCCGGCGAGCGAATCGAGGATGCCGCGACGCGTGGGGTCGGCCAGCGCCGCAAAGACCGTGTCAAGCTCGTCGTCCGAATACTTAACCATTAGGTTCAGTATAAACTTCCCTCGCCGGGGCTTGTCAACCCCTGCATGGATGTCCTCGCCAGCCTCGTCGTTTCCGGACTGCTGTGGCAGGGCGGCACCGAAATCGCAGTCGGCGGCGGAGAGCGCGGCCCCTGGCGGCAGAACGAGTCCCGGTATCACTATGTCGACGACCCCGCGGTCGCCATCGACGGGCGCGGCGGGGTCGCAGTCGCGTGGGTCGACCAGGCGCGCAAGGACGTCTTCTTCCAGCGCTCCGGGCGAACGATCAATGTCTCGCGCAGTCCAGGCACGTTTTCGTGGCTTCCGAGGCTCATTACAAGCCCGCGACGGCCCGAAATGTTTCATTTGTTATGGCAGGAGATCATCTTCTCCGGCGGCTCGCACGGCGGCGACATCCTCTATGCGCGCTCGACCGATGACGGCAAGACGTTCTCTGCGCCGCTCAACCTCTCCAACTCGGTGAGCGGCGACGGCAAAGGGCGTACGAGCCGCGAGCACTGGCACAACGGCAGCCTCGACATCGCCGCCGGCGCCGACGAGACGGTGTACGCGGCGTGGACAGAATACGAGGGTCGGCTGCTGCTCGCTGTCTCGAGCGACGGGGGCAAGGGGTTTTCCGCACCACGACCTATCGCAGGAAACGATGCGCAGCCTGCGCGCGCACCTTCGCTCGCGATCGGCCCGGACCGCACGCTGTACCTGGCATGGACGACCGGCGACATCTACATCGCGCGCTCCACCGATGGCGGCGCAAGCTTCGGCGAGCCTTTCGTCGTGAGACGCAGCGGCGCCTACGCGGATGCGCCGAAGATCGCTGTTGATTCGCGAAATACGCTGCACCTGTCCTTTTCGGAGGACGAAAAGGTCGTGTACGCGCGTTCCTCCGACGGGGCGCGAAGCTTCGAAGCCCCGAGAACCATCGCCGCCGGGACCTTCCCATCGCTCGACGTAGACGCGCGGGGCGGCGTCTACCTCCTCTGGGAGCTCGCGCGCGGGCTGGGGCTGGCGCTCTCGCGCAGCTACGGGAACGACTTCTCGGTCAGCTCGCCCCTTCCGCGCAGCGCCGGCGACGCCCCCAACGGCAACCTGCAGGGCAAGCTCACCGACAAGCTCGCGGTGAACGCCGACGGCGAGGTCGCGGTGGTGAACAGCAGCTTCCACGAAGGCAGGCGCAGCCGGGTCTGGCTGCTGCGCGCTAGGCCTGCGGGTCGATTCTCGCTAGGCCCTGGGTGATCTCGCCCGGGTCCACCGGCCGCACTACTCGCGCCGCCTCCTTGCCGTCTTTGAGGAACACCAGCGTCGGCCAGAGCTTCACGTCGAAGGAGCGGCCGAGCCGGCGCCCGCTCGCGTCGGCGACCTTGATGTGGCGCACCCCGGGATGCTCGGCGAAGGCCTGCGCGATGAGCGGCTGCGCACGGCGGCAGTGGCCGCACCACGGGCTGCCGAACTCGAGGAGCGTCGGCCCCGGCAGCGCCTCGACCTCCGTGCGCCTGGGCTCGGTCGCCGGGTATTCGGTCTGCATCGCCATCCTTCTGAGAGCTACCAGCCACCGATGCGTTCCCAGCGCGCCTCGATGCGCCGCGACCCGCGCACGACGTGATAGGCCTTGTGCTGCGCGCCGGTGGCGCACGCGTGGTTGGGCAGGATGCGCACCATCGTGCCGACCGGCAGCTTCGGCATGCGCGCCGCCTCGCCGGAGCGGTGCGAGAGGATGCCGTGTTCCTGATTGGCATCGGAGACGATCACCCCGTCGAGTGGCCGGGCGTCGGCGTCGCACACCAGGCCGTAGCCCTGGTCTAGGGCTTGCGCCGCGGTGCCGCGGTCGCGAGACATCGCCATCCAGCCCGCGTCGGTAATCGCCCAGCCCTTGTCCGGCTGGTGGCCGATGACGGTCGCGAGCACCGACAGCGCGATGTCCTCGATGCGGCACACCGAGATCCCGGCCATGACCAGGTCGAAGAAGACATAGACGCCGGCGCGCACCTCGGTCACGCCCTCGAGGCTGCGCGCGAAGTGCGCGGTCGGGGTCGAGCCTACGCTCACGGTCGCGGCGTTCAATCCCAGCCTCTGCGCCGCGGTCACGACCGCACGCCTTTCCATCTCCGCCACCTCAGCGATCGCCTCCGTGCTCCTGCAGTTGTAGGAGCTGCCGGCATGCGTCATCACGCCTCGCAGATTCTTCACCGCACGCCCGAGCTCCGGCAGGCCCCGGCCGTCGGGCTTCGCGCCCGAGCGATGGTTATCGCAGTCGATCTCGATGAGCGCAGGAAGATCGCCGATGAAGTTCGTCTGCTCGAGGTTATCCAGCACGACGGCCAGGTCGACGCCACGCCGTCTCAGGTCCTTCACGTGCTCGAGCTTGTTCGGCGCGATGCCGACCGCGTAAAGAATGTCGCGCACCCCCTGCGCTGCAAAGTACTCCGCCTCCGCGAGCGTCGACACCGTGATGCCGCCCGGCTGCCCTTCGAGGCAGCGCTTCGCCACCTCGATGCACTTCGCCGTCTTCACGTGCGGCCGGAGCGCGACGCCGAGCTTGCCCATGCGCTCGCGCAGGCGCGCGATGTTCGCCTCCATGATGGAGGCGTCGAGCACCAGCGCAGGCGTTTCCAGGTTCTCAATATTCAAAAAACAGTTCCTCCAGGGAGCGAGCCTCGCGCAGCGGCGGCGGCGCGCCCTCGGGCCGCTTCAGGCCGACGCGGTTGTGCCAGTAGGTATCGAGCCCGACGCGCGCCGTGCCGACGAGATCGAAGGCCGAGCCCGCGACGAACAGCACGACGCCCGGCTGCAGGTTGAGCTCGTCCATCGCCATTTTGTACGGAGCCGGATGCGGCTTGTAGTAGCCGGCGCGCTCCGCGGTGACGATCACGTCGAATTCCACCCCGACCCGCCTCGCTGCGAGCCGTCCCAGGCGCTGCGAGCAGTTGCTCACCACGCCCAGCCGATGCGTTCTCGCCAGGCGCTCGAGCACGCCCGGAGCGTCGTCCCACGGCTCGAGCGTCTCCCACGCGGCCCCGAGGTCCTTCGCCAGCGCTTCCGGCAGGCCCGCGCGCGCGGCGGCGAGGCGCACCAGCGACTCGTAGGGCTGGTACTCGCCGCAGCCGTAGGTCAGCTTGAGGTACTCGTCGCGCCAGCACCGGCCCTTCACCTCGTCGCCGGCGACCCGGTTCCACACCGTCCAGGAGTCGATGAGCCCGGTGAGCAGGTCGAACAGCACCGCGGCATAGTGTTTTTTCACGTATTTGTCGGAGTTTACGTCGGGGACCGTAACTTGCTCCGAAACGCGGAACAGGAGACAGCCATGTTCAATTCCAGCGTCGACCGCGTTCCGCGCAGCACCGCTGCCGAGATCAACGAGCGGATCCGTAACCAGACCGTCCGCAACCTGGCGAAATACCACGGCGCATCGGATGCAGTGATCAATCGGCGCCTGGACGAGCTCAAGCAGGAATGGGACATCGAGCGCGCCATCGAAACGAACGCCGCCTCCATCGCACTGGTCGGCGTGATCCTCGGCGCCTTCGCTGGCCGCCGGTTCCTTCTGCTGCCCGCCGCGGTGTGCGTTTTCCTCCTTCAGCACGCGCTGCAGGGCTGGTGCCCTCCCGTACCGATCCTTCGCCGCCTCGGCTTCCGCACCCAGCCCGAGATCGAGGCCGAGCGGCTTGCCTTGCGACGGATGAGCTCCCGTTAAGGGGAGAGGCGCGCAACCTGCGCCTTCAGTATCGCGACCTCCGCCTCGAGGCGCGTGATGCGCTCCTTGAGCGCCGCCACTTCCGCGTCGCACGATGCAACAGGCGCACTGCTCGCCGGAGCGGGCGTCTCTTGCTGCGGCGTCCCGCTCAGGAGATGGGCCCAGCGGTTTTCCCGAGCGCCCGGGAGCCGCGCCAGCTCGACCACCAGTGGCCCCGCCGGCCGGGCGGCCAGCTCCTCCAGGAAGCCCTGCACCGCGGAGATGTCCGAGAACCGGTGCAGCCGTTCGCAGCTGATGCGCAGCTCCCCGGCGGTCTGCGGGCCGCGCAGCATGAGGGACGCGAGCAGCGCCGCGGACTGGGCAGGGACCTGCAGCACCCGGTCCAGGTTGTGCGAGTAGCGCGCGACGCGGCCACCGCTCGTTTCCATCACCAGGTTGAGGCGCCTGAGGTTGTCGACGCTCGCCTGCACCTCGGCGTCGGTGGCTTCCATTACCGGCGAGCGGCTGGTCTTCTGGTTGCATCCCGAGACGAGTGCGTTCAGGGTCAGGGGGTACGAGTCGGGGACAGTGAGCTGCTTCTCGAACAGCGTGCCGAGAACGCGCGTTTCGAGAAGCGAGAGAGGGGGAAGTGGATTCGCCATTCGTAGCTATGCGGGCGGCGGCTTGCCGTCGGAAGGACCCTTGAGCTCGACCGTGTTTCCTTCCGG
>JAQSVY010000154.1 GCA_029266935.1 Burkholderiales bacterium | reverse complement strand
ACTGGGGCTTCGGCCAGCTCGTCTTCTACCTGCTGACGCTGCAGTTCTACTCCACGATGATGGAGCAGACGCTCGCCGCGGTGCCGCTGTTCGTCTTCATGGGAATCATGATGGAGCAGTCGAACCTCATGGAGGAGCTGTTCGACGCCGTGCAGAAGATCCTCGCCCGCGTGCGCGGCTCGCTCTACCTCGCGGTGATGTTCGTCGCCACCATCTTCGCCGCGGCGACCGGCATCGTCGGCGCCTCGGTGACCATCCTCGGCATCATGGCGGGCAAGCCGATGATCCGCTCCGGCTACGACGTCAAGCTCTCCGCCGGCCTCATCGCCGCCGGCGGCACGCTCGGCATCCTCATCCCGCCCTCGATCATGCTGGTGGTGATGGGGCCGGTGCTGGAAGTGCCGGTGACGACGCTCTTCGCCGCCGCGCTCCTGCCCGGCATCATGCTTGCGGCGCTCTTCACCGTGTACGCGATGGTGCGCTGCCTGATCAATCCCGGCCTCGCCCCGGCGCTCGCCATGGAGCGCAGGGCCGGCAGCATGCGCGAGCTGTGGATCCAGTTCTTCCGCGGCCTCGTGCCGCCGGCGCTGCTCGTCTTCGCGGCGCTGGGCAGCATCGTGTTCGGCCTCGCCACTCCCACCGAGGGCTCGGCCTGCGGCGCCGCCGGGGCGTTCGTGCTCGCCGCGGCCTACCGGCGGCTCACCTGGGCGCGGTTCACCGATGCGCTGATCAAGACGCTCGAGATCTCGGTGCTCATCCTTTTCCTCGTCGCGGCGTCCAACTTCTTCGGCGCGGTGTTCGCCCGCCTTGGCACGCCGACGCTGCTCACCGAGGCGCTGCTCGGCCTCGACCTCAACCGCTGGGTCATCCTCGCCATGGTGATGGGGCTCATCTTCCTGCTCGGCTGGCCCCTCGAGTGGGTGCCGATCGTACTGATCGTGGTGCCCTTCCTGCTGCCCCTCATCCAGAAGCTCGGCTTCGACCTCGCCTGGTTCGGCATTATGGTGGCGGTGTGCCTGCAGACGGCGTGGCTCTCGCCGCCGGTAGCCATGTCCGCGTACTTCCTCAAGGGCGTGGTGCCGGAATGGCAGCTCGGCGACATCTACCGCGGCATGATGCAATTCATGGTGCTGCAGCTCGTTGGCCTGGCGCTGATCGCACTCTTCCCGCAGATCGCGCTGTGGCTGCCCACCGCCATTTACGGGAAATGAGCATGGAATACCTGAAGCGCGCGGCCAAGACGCCGGAGGCCGATACCGAGGAGGCGCGCAGGGTCGTGGACGAGATGCTGGCCGAGATCCGCGCCCGGGGCGAGGAGGCGGTGCGCGAGTACGCCCGCAGGCTCGACAAGTGGGAGGGAGAGATTCTCGTCTCGCCCGACGAGATTGAGCGGCGTACAGCCTCCATTTCCCACCACATCAAAAAAGATATTGAATTCGCCGCAGCCCAGGTGCGCCGCTTCGCCCAGGCGCAGCGCGAGTCGATGCAGGAGTTCTCGGTGGAGGTCTCCAAAGGCCTGACCGCGGGCCAGCGGCTGATTCCGGTCAACGTGGCCGGCTGCTACGTCCCGACGGGGCGCTACGCGCACATCGCCTCCGCCTACATGAGCATAGGCACGGCCAAGGCCGCCGGTGTCCCCAACGTCATCGCCTGCTCGACGCCCTACAAGGGCGAGGGTATCCACCCGCAGGTGCTCTACGCGATGAAGGTCGCCGGCGCCGACACCATTCTGACGCTGGGCGGCGTGCAGGCGATCGCCACCCTCGCCTTCGGCCTCTTCACCGGCAAGCCCGCCGACATCGTCGTCGGCCCGGGCAACAAGTTCGTCGCCGAGGCGAAGCGCGCCCTCTTTGGCGCGGTCGGCATCGATGTGCTCGCCGGGCCGACCGAGATCGCCGTCATCGCCGATGACAGCGCCGATCCGCACATCGTCGCCACCGACCTCGTCGGCCAGGCCGAGCATGGATCCGATTCGCCCGCCTGGCTGATATGCCTTTCAAGGGAATTTGGCTCGGACGTTGCCACGCGAGTACCCGCTTTGATTGAACGACTTCCAAGCCCGGCGCGAGAGGCAGCGGGCGCGGCGTGGCGCGACTACGGCGAGATCGTGGTCTGCGGCACCCGCGAGGAGGCGGCGAAGGTCTCGGATCGCTACGCCGCCGAGCACCTCGAGGTGCATGCGCGCGAGCTCGACTGGTGGCTCGCCAACCTCACCTGCTACGGCTCGCTCTTCCTCGGCGAGGAGACCACGGTCGCCTTCGGCGACAAGGCCTCCGGACCCAACCACATCCTTCCGACCAAGGGCGCGGCGCGCTACTCGGGCGGATTGTCGGTGCACAAGTTCATCAAGACCGTGACCTGGCAGCGCATGACGCGCGAGGCGAACCGCGACGTCGCGCCGGTGACCGCGCGCATCTCGCGCCTCGAGGGCATGGAGGCGCACGCGCGCACCGCCGACGAGCGCCTTGCCCGGTACTTCCCGAAGGAGAAATTCGACCTGTGAGCGAAGACATCCATCGCGGACTGAAGGGCGTCTACTTCGACCGCTCGCGCGTGTGCTTCATCGACGGGCGCGTGGGCGAGCTGCGCTACCGCGGCTACTCGATCCACGACCTCGCCGAGAAGTCCACTTTCGAGGAGACCTGCCACCTGCTCCTCAAGGGCGAATTGCCGACGCGGGCGCAGCTGCAGGCTTTCGCAGCCGAGCTGAAGGCCGCGCGCAAGCTGCCTGCCGAAATTCTGGAATTGATTGGTCTTGTAAAAGCAAGCCATCCCATGGAGGTCCTGCGCACGGCGGTCTCTGCGCTCGGCGCCTTCGACCCCGACGTCGCCGACAACTCCCCCGAGGCGATCCTGCGCAAGGGAATCCGGCTCAGCTCGCAGGTGCCGATGATCGTCGCGGCGCACGAGCACATCCGCAACGGCCGGCAGCCCGTGGCGCCTGACCCGTCGCTCGGCCACGCGGCGAACTTTCTCTACATGCTGAAGGGCAAGGCGCCGAGCGCCGATACCGCGCGGCTCATGGACCTCGACATGATCCTGCACGCGGAGCACGGCTCGAACGCCTCCGCGTTCACCGCGCGCGTGGTGGCCAGCACGGAAGCGAACCTGCACGCGGCGATGGCCGCCGCGGTCGCGGCGCTTTCGGGCCCGGCGCATGGCGGCGCGGCGGAGAACGTGATGCTGATGGCGCAGGAAGTCGGCGAGGCCGCGAACGCCGCGGAGTACGTGAAGCGCAAGCGCGCCAACAAGGAGGCGGTGATGGGCTTCGGGCACCGCGTCTACCGCGCCGAGGACCCGCGCGCGCGCCACATGCGCGCCGGCGTAGAGAAGCTCTCGCGCGAGATGGGCCAGCCGAAGTGGTACCAGATCCTCGAAGCGCTGGTCGAGGCGATGAAACCCTACGCG
Organism: Burkholderiales bacterium; assembly: GCA_029266935.1. GTDB lineage: Bacteria > Pseudomonadota > Gammaproteobacteria > Burkholderiales > SG8-39 > SCGC-AG-212-J23. The sequence continues at coordinate 1,350 of JAQSVY010000154.1, read as the reverse complement.
CGCCACGGCGTGAACGTGAACGTCGACTTCTACGCCGGCGTCGTCTATTACCTGAACGGCATCCCGGCGGACTTGTTCGTTCCCATCTTCGCCGTCGGCCGCGTGCCCGGCTGGACGGTGCAGGTGCTCGAGCAGGTGGAGAACAACATCCTGATCCGCCCGCTCACGCTCTACAACGGTCCAGAGGCCCGGGACTACATTCCGATCGACAGGCGCTGACCGGTCAGCACTGCGCGGCGAGGATGGCCGCGGTGGCGACGATGTCCTCGATGCTCGCGCCGCGCGAGAGGTCGCTGATCGGTCTTGCGAATCCCTGCAGGATCGGGCCGATGGCACGCGCGCCGGCAAGGTGCTGCGTCAGCTTGTAGGCGATGTTGCCGGAGTCGAGGTCCGGGAAGATGAGGACGTTGGCGCGCCCGGCGACCGGGCTTTCGCCCTTCACTTTCGTTCTCGCAATCGATTCCACGAGAGCCGCATCTGCCTGCAGCTCGCCGTCGATCGCAAGCTTCCCTTCTCGTTGCCGGGCGAGGGAGAGGGCCTGGACCACCTTGTCCACGCGCGCATGCCGTGCGCTGCCCTTGGTCGAGAACGAAAGCAGCGCGACGCGCGGCTCCTCGCCCAGCAGGGCCCGATAGCTCGCCGCCGAGGCGAGCGCGATATCGGCGAGCTGCTCCGCGGTGGGATCGGCATTGACGGCGCAATCCGAATAAAGAAGCACCCGGTCGCTGAAGATCATCAGGAAGAAGCTGGAAGGCGTATGCATGCCCTCGGCGAGCCCGATCGTCATCATGCCAGCCTCGATCACGCGCGCTGTCGGGTGGGCGACGCCGGCGAGCACCGCATCGGCGTCGCCCGCCTTCACCATCATGCCGGCGAAGAAGAGCGGCCGGCGCACCGCGCGCTCGGCGATCTTCGGGTTGCCGGGGTAGAGACCAGCATACTGCTTCAGTTTTTCCTGATCGTTTTCGGGATCGGGGAGCAGCGGTTCCGCGATGCCCTGGTTCTTCAGTCGCCGCGCGGCCTCGACGATGCGCTCGTCGTCGCCCTCCGGCAGTACGATGCGCGGCCGGCGCGCCCGCGCGCGCTCGAAGAGCCGGTCAAGCGGGTCCACGGGCGGCCCGCAGAGCCTTCCACATCCGCGGCGCGCTCGCCGGCATGTCGAAGTGCTGCACGCCGCCCTGGCGCAGCGCGTCCATCACCGCGTTCATCAGGCAGGGCATCGAGCCCGTGACGCCCGCCTCGCCAACGCCTTTGGCGCCGAGCGGGTTGGTCTTGGTCGGCACCGGGTAGTCCGTCACCGTGAGGTTGTTCACCAGCACGGCGCGCGGCATCGGGTAGTCCATGAAGCTG